>DASWUW010001227.1:0-1529 GCA_036406335.1 Trebonia sp. | reverse complement strand
GCTACTGCACGTTCGCGACCGTCCCGGGCCGGCTGGAGAGCATGTACCTCAGCCCGGAGGAAGTCCTCGCGATCGCCCGCCAGGGCGCCGCCCTCGGCTGCAAGGAAGCCCTGTTCACCCTGGGCGACCGCCCCGAGGCCCGCTGGAAGCAGGCCCGCGAATGGCTGGACGCTAACGGGTACGAGGACACCCTCGCCTACGTCCGCGCCATGGCGATCCGGGTCCTGAAGGAAACCGGCCTGCTGCCCCACCTCAACCCGGGGGTCATGACCGAGCAGGACTTCCGGCACCTGAAGCCGGTCGCCCCGTCCATGGGCATGATGCTGGAGACGACTGCGACGCGCCTGTTCACCGAGAAGGGCGCGCCGCACTACGGCTCCCCGGACAAGGACCCGAAGGTCCGGCTCAAGGTGCTCGAGGACGCCGGGCGCAGCCAGGTGCCGTTCACCACCGGTATCCTCATCGGCCTGGGCGAGACCCCGGAGGAGCGCGTCGACGCGATCTTCCAGCTGCAGCGGATCTCCCGTGAGTACGGTGGCATCCAGGAAGTCATCGTGCAGAACTTCCGGGCCAAGCCGGACACCAAGATGCGCGACACCCCCGACGCCGAGCTCGCCGACCTGGCCGCCACGATCGCGGTCACCCGCCTGGTCCTCGGCCCGCAGGCCCGCATCCAGGCCCCGCCGAACCTGGTCGGCGACCAGTACCAGCTGATCCTGGACGCCGGGATCGATGACTGGGGCGGCGTCTCCCCGCTCACCCCGGACCACGTGAACCCTGAGCGCCCCTGGCCCCAGATCGACGAGCTGGCCCAGGTCACCAAGAACGCGGGCTTCACCCTGCGCGAGCGCCTCACGATCTACCCGCAGTACGTGCGCGAGCCGTGGCTCAGCCCCACCGTCGCCGCTCACATCGCCGCTCTCGCCGACCCGGCGACCGGCCTCGCCGACGAGGCCGCGATCCCGCAGGGCCGCCCCTGGGCCGAGCCCAGCGCCCCGGTCCCGGTGAGCGATGACCGGTCCATCCCGCGCTTATGCTGAGCTAATGCGGCATGGCGCGACCGAGATCGATCCACCCTCATCCGAACGAGTCGGTGGATGGCTGCAGGCGGCGACCGCGGATCCGGCGTCCCTGCCCGACGAAGGCTACGAGGCGCTGCTCGGTGCGGACGGCCCGCAACTCGAGGAACTAGCCGGCCTGGCCGACTCGCTGCGCGCGCAGGCGGTCGGCGACGCGCTCACCTACGTGATGAACCGGAACCTCGACACCCCCGCCGTGGCCGGCACCGGCCCGGGACCCCGCGAGCGGCTGGCCGCGCTGGTAACCGAGGCACACGACCTCGGTGCCACCGAGATCTGCCTGCAGGGGCCGCTGCCCCCCGGCTCCGATGACGACTACCTAGATCTCATCGCCGCCGTCAAGGCGCCCGCGCCCGCGATCCACCTGCACGCCTTCCGGGCACCGGAGCTGCTCGACGGAGCCGCGCGCCGCAGCCTGCCGCTGGCCGGGTTCCTCACCGCCGCCCGGGA
>DASWUW010001226.1:0-17812 GCA_036406335.1 Trebonia sp. | reverse complement strand
GCCGGCGCCGGCGCCGGCAGCAGCGCAGTCATCGTCAGCTTCCCGCCCTGGTAGGGCAGCGTCACCGCGGTCCAGCCGCCGGCCCTGGTGTAGCGGAACCCGGCCCCGGTCAGGTACGGCGCGCTGACCGTCCTCCCGCCGGCCAGGGTGAACGGTTCGGGCTCGGTCTTGTCCGGGTCGAACGGCGCCGCCCACTTCGCGTCCAGGTACAGCGCGGAGGTCAGCACCCAGCCCACGCCGTCGAGCAGGCCGGGACTGACCAGGTGGCTGATATGCCCGCGGGTGTCGGCCGAGATCGCCTGATCCAGCTCCCCGGCGGCCGTCGCCGGGCTGGTCAGGAACGGCGCCCGGGCCAGGCCCGCGCCGTAGCCGGTGGCCGCCGCGTCGAGGTAGCCGCGCGGCGGCGGCAAGGACGGGTCGGCCCCCACCCGGTTGCTGGCGCTGAGCGTGACGCCCGGCCCGCCCGGGCCATCGCGGCCGCGGTCGCCCCCTTCGCCCCTAGGTAAGCCAGGCCGAGCGCGCTGGCCAGGGTGGACGGAGAGAACACCAGGTTCTGCCCTGGCGAGGACGGCGAGCGGGGTTCTGCGCTTAAGTCGCATGCTCCTTCGAGCCGCCGCGAGCGGTTCCGCGGGCGCGGGAAGCGGGCAGTTATTCTGAAGTCGGCCGGAGACCGGCCGGAGACGGGGGGCGCCGCGATGGCCAGCCTGATGCGGGCCCTGATCATCGACGCCCCGCGGTCGGCCCGGGTGCGGCTGGTCCCGGTACCCGAGCCGGGGCCCGGGCAGGTGCTGGTCGACGTGCACCGAGCCGGGATCTGCGGCACCGACGTGGAACTGTTCACCCGGGAGCTGCCGTACTTCGACCAGGGCAAGTCGTCGTTCCCGCTCTGCCCCGGCCACGAGTGGTGCGGCACCGTGTCCCGGCTCGGGGCCGGAGTCGACGCGGGCTGGGCGGGCGCGCGGGTCACCGGCGACACCATGCTCGGCTGCGGGCGCTGCCGCCGCTGCGCGACCGGACGGCACCATGTGTGCGCGGACCGCCGCGAGATCGGCATCGCGGGCTGGGACGGCGCCCTGGCCGAGAAACTGCTGGTCCCGGCCGGGAGCCTGTACCGGCTGCCGGACTCGGTCGACGACCGTGCCGGGGCCCTGGTGGAGCCGGGCGGCAACGCCTGGCGGGCGGTGCACGCCGCGCAGGCCGGACCCGGGCGCCGGGTGCTGGTCTGCGGGCCCGGCAGCATCGGGCTGCTCGCGGTGGCCTTTGCCCGCGCGACGGGGGCGGAGACCGACGTGATCGGCGCCGACGGCGGCCGCGAGGCGCTGGCCAGGAGCTTCGGCGCGGCCCGCTACTGGACGACCGCGAACCCGCCCCCGGGGCGCTACGACGCGGTCATCGACTGCACCGGCGACGAGCGCGCCCCGGCGCTGGCCCTCTCGCTCACCGAGCCCGCCGGGCGGGTGGTCTGCATCGGCCTGGCCAGCCGGGCCAGCCTTATCGACACCCGCGGCGTCACGCTCAACGACATCACGGTGACCGGCATCCTCGGCGCGTCGGCCGGGCTTGCGCCCGCCATCGGGCACTACGCCGACGGCCGGGTCGAGCCGGGTCCGCTGGCCCAGGTCCTCGTCGGCCTCGACCGCGCCGCGGCGGCGCTGACCGGGCAGCTCGATCCGGGGGCGGGCACCAAGATCCACGTCGACCCGCGCCGGTAGCGGCGGCTGCTGCTAGCCGGCGGCGACCGCCGCCGCGATCGACTCCTCGACGCCGACGTCGTCGGCGCCCTTGTAGTCCTCCTGGCGGGAGAACGCGTACTCGCCCGCGGTCACCGGCCGGGCCGGACGCCGGCCCGGGCCGAGACAGGACGGGGCGGCCTCCACCAGCAGGTCGAGGCGCGGGTAGTGGAAATAAGGGACGGAGATACGCCTGCTGGTCGCGGCGACCGCGGCCGGCGGGTTGACCACGCGGTGGATGTTCGGCCGGATCACGTAGCTGGTCCAGCGGGCCAGCAGGTCCCCGGCCTGGACCAGGAAAGCATCGGCGGGGATCAGTACCGGAACCCATTCCCGCGAGTGCGGCAGCATCACCTCCAGGCCGCCGGGGGACTGGTCGGCCCGCAGCAGGGTCAGGCCGCCGCGGTCGGTGTGCTGCCGGATCCGCAGCTGCCCGGGCTCGGGCGGGGTCGGCTGGGCGATGTAGTTGATCGCGACCAGGTTGGCGTAGTGCTCGTCGGTCCACGCCGCCGCGTCCTTCGCGGGCAACGCCAGGTCACCGATGAGCGCGGTCGTCAGCCGGCTGGCCAGCTGGCCGAGGGCGGCGTAGTACCGGGTCCACACCGCGGCGAAGGACGCCGGCTGCGACGGCCAGAGCGGGAACGCGGCCGCGCTCGCGGCCAGCCCGGCGGGGGAGGAGTCCCGCGGGCCCGGCAGCGCGACCTCGAACCGCTCGAGCAGGTCGGGTACCCGGTCGCCGGTCAGGTCGGCGGCGCCTTCGTAGACCGGCTGCCAGCCGCGCCACAGGCCCTCGCCGGGCCACCGGGTAGGCAGCTTCAGGTCGCGCGGCTGGTCGAAGAACGCCGTGGAGACCGCGGTCATCTCCTTCAGCAGCGCGGCGGGCACGCCGTGCCCGGTGACGAAGACGCAGGACGACTCGCGCAGCGCGTCGGTGAACGCCGACGGAGGCGAGACCGAGAGGTCGACGGTGGGAACGGTAAACGCGGTCACGGATGGTCTCCTGTTCAGCCTGGGACGGACGCGGGCGATCCGCGCCGTTCGAGAAGGATCCAGGTGGTAGATCGGACCGCCGTTCCCAGCGTCTCCCGGGCCCGGTCACCCGCAGGTTAGGCCGATGTCAATTCGGTGTTACGCCGACGGCCCGCCGTTCCCCCGCGGCTCCGCAGGCCGCCGGCCTCACCTGGCCGCCGGCCCACCTGTAACGCGGCCTTAACGGCCTGGTACGCCAGCGGAAATCCGCGTTCACGATTGTCGGGACATGATCCCGGTATCCCTGAGCGGCGGAGTCGAGCGGGGAGCGCGGACCGGTACCAGCGTCGGCGGCCAGCCGGTCGTCATCTGGCGCGGCCAGGACGGCGCCGTCCGCGCCTGGGCGGACCGCTGCCCGCACCGGGGGATGCGCCTGAGTTTCGGCTTCGTCCGCGGGAACACGCTCGCCTGCATCTACCACGGCTGGTCGTTCGGCTCCCCCGGCGGTGACCCCGGCGCCGACGGGCGCTGCCTCGCCGTCCCCGCCCACCCCGGCCTGACACCGCCCGCGACGGCCTCGGTCCCGGCCCGGCCCGCTGCCGAAGCTCTCGGCCTGATCTGGGTCGGGGCCGGCCCGGGCGACGACCAGCCGTCCCAGGCCGCGGCCGGCGGCCCGGAAAACGTGCACCCGGTCCGCAGCGTCACCGCGCCCGCGCCCGCGGCGGCGCTGCGCGCCGCCCTCGAGGCGACGCCGCCGCCCGGCGCCGGGACCGCGGAAACCAGCGAAGACGGCGTCCTGGTCACGTTTAAGGGGCAGACGGTACGGGTGACCGCCGCGATCCAGGACCGCGGCGACGAGACCGCCACCGCCCACGTCGTGACCACCGCGGCCGACCCGAACTCCCGCAAGGCCCTGTGCCAGTGGGCGGCGCTGGTCCGCGACCACCTGGCCGCGGTGGTGCTGCCGTGATCCTCTACGACAACGTGCTCGACGCCGATGCCTACCCGGTCCGGCTGCTGCTGTCCCGGCTGGACGTCGACTGCGACCGGGTCACCATCGACTCGTCGCCCGCGGCGCTGCGCGGGCACGGCCCCCGCGGCCCGGTGCTGGACGACGGCGACACCCGCGTCATCGGGACGGCGGCGGTGCTGCGCCACCTGGCGGCGCGCTACGCGCCGCCGTGGCGGCCGGCGTCCCCCGGACCCGGTGACCTGTGGCTGCCCCTGGTCACCAGCCCCCGTTTCGCCCCCCGCCAGGCCCGGCTGCTCGCCCTGTTCACCCCGGACGGGCCGCCGCCGGGCCTGGTCGAGGAGGCGGCCCACCGGCTGCAGGACATGGACGACCACCTGACCCTGGCCGAGCTCGACGGGCGCCCCTGGTTCGCGGGGGAGCGGCCCACCATCGTGGACCTGGCCGCGTTCGGCCCGGCGGCGCTGAGCAACGACTACGGCGTGGAGCACGACCCGTTCCCCGCGCTGCGCCGCTGGATCAGCCGGGTCCGGGCACTGCCCGGGTTCGTCCCGATGCCCGGCGTCCCGCAGTACTACTAGTCACCCGTTTCTCACTCGGAAGGAGCACGACGTGCGCCAGGCGGCGGTCGACGCGGTGATCAGCGGCCTCAAGCGGGCCGGCGTCACCGTGGCCTGCTACCTGCCCGATTCGCTGCTCAAGGAGCTGTACCCGGCGCTGGACGCCGCCCCCGGGCTGCGCACGGTCCGCGTCACCAACGAAGGAGAGGGCGCCGCGATCTGCGGCGGCGTGTTCCTCTCGGGCCAGCGCGCCGTGCTGGTGATGGAGAACTCCGGGGTGCGGGCCGCGACCGAGCAGCTGGCCCGCCTCGGCCTCGGCGCCGGCATCCCGGTGATCATGCTGATGAGCTACCGGGGCGAACCGGGCGAGAACAACTGGTGGGCGATCCCGCACGGCATCACCATGGGCCCGGTGCTGGACGCGCTGCGCACCCCCTACCAGGTCGTGCGGGACGCCGGCCAGGTCGAGCGGGCCATCACCGACGCCTACGACTGGTCCTATGCCGCCTACCACCATTCCGCGGTCGTCCTCGGCGGCGAGCTGGTGCGATGAGACGCTATGACTGCATGACCGCCCTGGACGGCCTGCTCAGCGGGAACGAGCTCGTCATCGTGTCCCTCGGGGGCAGCGTCGACGAGTGGTACAACGCCGCCCCTCGGATGCGCTCCGCTTCGCTGTTCCAGCAGCAGCTCGGCTGCGTCACCCCGGAAGCCCTCGGCCTGGCCATCGGGCTGCCGCACCGGCGCGTCATCTCCCTCGATACCGACGGCGGCCTGCTGTTCAACCTGGGCATCCTGGCCACCCTGGGCAACGAGCAGCCGCCCAACCTGCTGGTGGTGGTCTGGGACAACGAGTGCTACCAGTCGATCGGCGGCCCGCCCACCCACACCGCTTCCGGCCGGGTCGACCTGGCCGCGATCGCCCGCGGCGCCGGCGTGGACGACGCCAGCACCGCCCGCACCGTACAGGAGTTCACCGCCCGCTGCCAGGACGGGCTGGCGGCCAGGCGTCCGTCCGTCATCGTGGCCAAGGTGGACCCCTCCGTCCCCCCGGACATCCGCCGCAAGCACAGCGACGGCCGCGAGGACAAGTACATCTTCGTCCGGCACGTCGAGGAGAGCGAGGGGATCGTCATTATGGGGCCCAGTGAGCACAACTAAGCCAGCGGGCCACGGCACCGTGGCCTACGACTACGTCATCGTCGGCGGCGGCTCGGCCGGGAGCGTGGTCGCGTCCCGCCTCGCCGCCGCCCAGCCCGCCGCCGACGTCCTGCTGATCGAGGCCGGCTCCGACGGCCGCGGCGTCGCCCAGATCGTCGACCCGCCGCAGTGGACCAAGCTCGACGGCACCGCGCTCGACTGGGGCTACTGCTACGCCCCGGCCGGGCGCGTCGCGGGCCGGTCCATCCCGCTCCCGCGGGGCAAGGTGCTCGGCGGGTCAAGCGCCACCAACGCGATGCAGTGGTTCCGCGGCCACTGCGACGACTACGACCAGTGGGAAAAGGCGGGTGCGGCCGGCTGGAACTACGCTTCCCTGCTGCCCTACTTCCGGCGCAGCGAGAACTGGGAAGGCGGGCCGTCCGAGCACCGCGGCGGCGGCGGCCCGATGCGGGTCACCCGCCCGAAAGACCCGCATTCCATTGCCGCGGCCATGGTCGAGGGCGCGGCCGAGCTCGGCCTGCCCAAGCTCGACGACCCCAATTCGGGTGACCCCGAGGGCGCCGCCCTGGCCAACCTGAACATCGCCGAGGGCCGCCGGTTCAGCGTTGTCGACGGCTACCTGCCCGCCTGGGCGCCGCCGCCCGCGCCGGGCCAGGTCCCCGTGGGCGCCCACACCCACGCGCCCGGCCCGCCGCCCAACCTCACCGTGCTCACCGGGTCAGCCGCGCTGAAACTCGGCTTTGCCCCGGGGCCGGCCGGGCTCCGCTGCGACGCGGTGTTTCACACCGTGCGCGGCACCGTCCGCCGCACCCGCGCCCGCGGCGGCGTGGTCCTCGCGCTCGGGGCGATCGGGACCCCCGAGCTGCTGATCCGTTCCGGTATCGGCGATCCCGCGGCGCTGCGCGCCCTCGGCGCCGAGGTGAACGCGGCGCTGCCCGGCGTGGGCCGCAACCTGCAGGACCACCCGCTGCTGATGGGCATGAACTTCCGGGCCAAGCGCCGGCTCGGGCTGCCCCGCGACAACGGCGGCGGAGCGCTGATGAACTGGCGCAGCTCGCGCGCCCGCCGCCCCGACCTGCACGCGTTCGTGGTGCAGGGACGGCACGCCTACCCCGACGGCGCCGCCCGCTACCGGCTGGCCGGCGACGCCGGCGTCTTCGCCATCTCCCCGGGACTGATGGGGTCGGTCAGCCGGGGCTGCCTCACCGTCCGCGACCTGAGCGCGACCGGGCCCGCGGCGGTGGAGATCGACTCCGGCTTCCTCACCGAACGCGCGGACCTGGACGCGCTGATCGAGGCGATGGACACCGTCATGGACCTGGCCGCCACCGCCGCCTACGCCGACCTGATCGACCGGCCGCTCATGCCGGCCGCCCGGCTGTCGCGCGCGGACCGGGAGGCGTTCGTGCGGGAAAACTGCGCGTCCTTCAACCACGCCTGCGGCACCGCCGCGATGGGTACCGGCCCGGACGCGGTAGTCGATCCCGGCCTGCGGGTCATCGGGGTCGACGGGCTGCGCGTCGCCGACGCCTCGGTGATCCCGGTCATCCCCAGCGGCAATACCCAGGCGGCGGTCATCGCGGTCGCCGAGCGCGCCGCCGACCTGATCGCCGGCGCGGCCGGTGCGTAACCTCCGCGGCCCGTGTCCGGCGTGAAAACGCTCTACACGGCCGACTACGTGCTGACCCTGGACCCGGGCGACACGGTCATCCCGGACGGGGCGCTGCTGGTCGACGGGAGCACCATCGCCGCAGTCGGTCCCGCGGCTGACCTGCTCCCGGCTGCCCGGGAGGCCGGGGCCGAGCTCAGGACGCTGCCGGACCGGCTGCTGATGCCCGGCCTGGTCAACACCCACCTGCACTCGGGCCTGCTGCGCGGCACCGCCGAGCATCTGCCGGTGTGGGAGTGGCTGCGGGTGCATATCGACCCCATGCACCGGGTGCTGCGCCCGGAGGAGGCCGAAGCCGCCGCCTGGCTCTGCTACGCCGAGGCCATCTTGTCCGGCACCACCACCGTGGTCGACATGTGGCGCTACCTGGACGGCGCCGTCCGGGCCGCCGCCGTGCTCGGCCTGCGGCTGGTCACCGTCAACTACACCGGGGCGCACCCCGACTACGACTACTTCGACACCCCGGACGACAACGAGCGGCTGCTGCGCACCGCGCACGGCACCGCCGGCGGCCGCATCGACGTGTGGGTCGGGCTAGAGCACCCGTTCTACGCCGACGACGCCGGCCTGGCGCGGCTGACCGCCATGGCCCGCGACTACGCCACCGGCCTGTACACCCACTGCAGCGAGGCGGCCGTCGAGCCGCCCGAGTTCGAGCGGCGCTACGGCGCGCGCCCGGTGCACGCCCTGGACCGGCTCGGTTTCTTCAGCGCGCCCAAGGCGGTGATCGCGCACGGCGTCTGGCTCGACGCCGCGGAGATCGCCCTGCTGGCCGAGCGGGGGGCGGGCGTCGCGCACAACCCGGTGTCCAACATGAAGCTGGCCAGTGGCATGGCTCCGGTGGAGGAACTCCTCGCGGCGGGCGTCCCGGTCGGTCTCGGCACCGACGGGGAGAAGGAGAACAACAACCTCGACCTGTTCGAAGACATGAAGGCCGCCTCGCTGCTGGCCAAGCTGCGCGCGATGGACGCCGCGGCGCTCGACAGCTGGCCGGTGCTGCGCATGGCCACCATCGGCGGCGCGTCCGCGCTGCGCCTGGACGGCCGGACCGGCTCCCTGGAACCGGGCAAGCAGGCGGACTTCATCACCGTCCGCACCGACACGCCGCGGATGACGCCGCTGATCGGCGACGGGGCGTACGCCAACCTGCACCACAACCTGGTACACGCCGTCCGCGGAAGCGACGTCGACCTGGTGGTCGTCGGCGGGGCCACCGTGGCCGAGTCCGGGCGGCTGGCTAACGCTGACCTGCCCGAGCTCATCGCCCGCGTCCGCTCCCTGGTCCCGGGCTTGTTCGAGCGCCGCGCGGCCTACCTCGCCGCCCATGGCGACCGGCCCGCGGAATTCGGCCGCACCCGCGCAGAAGGAGCAGTTGATGACCGATGACCAGGTGGCCCTGGACGACTGGTACCCGGTGGCCGACGCGGCCGACACCCCGGCCTACACCACGCGGCTGCTCGGGCACCCGCTGCGGGTCAGGTTCGCCGGCGGCCGGGCCCGGATCGCCGCCCTGGGACCCGACGGGCAGGAGCTGCGCGAGCTGCCCGCGGTGATGCGCTTCGGCCTGGTCTGGACGACGCTGGGCCAGCCCGCCAAGGACGTCTACGACCTGCCCGAGGCGCACGAGCCGGACCGCCGCTACGTGCGCTGCGGGTGGGTGACGCTGCGCACCTCGGCGCCCCGGATCGTGGAGAACTTCCTCGACATGGCGCACTTCCCCTTCGTGCACCCCGGCGTGCTCGGGGCCGAGCCGTGGACCGAGGTAGCCGGCTACGACGCCGAGATCCGCCGCGACGTGGACGAGGTGTGGGTCACCAACTGCGAGTTCTTCCAGCCGCGGGTGGCCGTCACCGAGTCCGGCGGCGCCTACGCCAAGCTGACCTACCGGGTGCCGTCGCCGTTTCAGGTGATGCTGTACCGGGTCTGCCCGACCGCACCCCGGCGGCTGGACGCGATCCTGCTCGCGGTGCACCCGCTGGACGAGCACCGGTGCCGCGCGCAGCCGGTGGAGTACCTGGTCGACGACGACTCCACGGACAACGACCTGCTCAGCTTTGAGCAGGCGATCTTCCTGCAGGACCGGTTTATCGTGGAGAACCAGCGTCCCCTGTCGCTGCCGCTGCGGCCCGGCCCGGAAGTCCCGGTCCGGGCCGACGCCGCGTCGATGACCTACCGCCGCTGGCTGCGGGAGAAGAACCTCACCTTCGGCGTGCTGACCTGACCAACGCGGTGGCCGGCGCCGCGTCCGGCGGGCCTTTCCGGCCCGCCGGGCGCGGCGTCACGCCGGGCCGATCTGCAGCAGGCCCCCGTCGGTGCTGACGCTGATCGACCGGGACGCGCCCGGACTGACCGGAACCGCCACCGAGCCGCCGCTGTCGCCGTTCCCGCCGCTGTCGCCGCTGTCGGTGGTGACGGAGTAGGGGCCGCCAGGCACGGACAGGGTCGCGTCGCCGCCGCCGGTGATAACCCGCACCGATTCCGGGGCGCGGGCGAACCCGAGGCTGACGCCGCCGCCGTCGGCGTTGACCGTGGCGCTGGCCGAGCTGAGGCGGGCGGCTGACACCGGGCCGCCGCCGCTGTCGGCCAGCAGCATCCCGGTGACGTCTTCGGCCCGGATCTCGCCGCCGTCGGCCGTCACGCTGAGCGGGCCGCGGATGGTGGCCGCGCTGACCGGGCCGCCGCCGGAGTCGATCGTGGTGGCCCCGGCCCCCGTGACGGACACCGAGCCGCCCTCGGCGGAAACCGTCAGGGTTCCGGCGACTCCGACCGCGGACACCGGGCCGCCGCCGGAGTTGAGCGTCGCCGCCGGAACGTCTGCCACCGTGACCTCGCCTCCCTGGGCATCCACCTGGAGCGGGCCGGAGATGCCGTTCGCGGTGACCGGCCCGCCGCCGGAGTCCAGCTCGGCCCGGCCGGTGACCTGGCCGGCGTCTACCTCGCCGCCCTCGGCGTGCACGGTGAGCGGCCCGTTGACCCGGGACGCGAAGACCGGCCCGCCGCCGGAGTCGACCACGGCGGCTCCGGTGCCGGCCAGCGACACCTGGCCGCCGGCCGTAACCGCGTTCACCGTGACGCCTGCGGGCACGGTGACGGTGAAGGCCACGCTGCAGGACGCGCTCGCGCAGGCCGGTGCGTCCAGGGTGAGCTGGCCGCGGGAGACGCGGCTGGTCACGGAGGGCGTGCTGCCGCGGGCGGCGTAGCTGACCGACTCGGTGACCCGGACCGGTCCGTCGCCGACGGTGACCTGGACGGAACCACCGTAGCTGTGCACGTTCAGCGCGGTGAAGGGCCGGGTGATGGTCACCGTCCGGACCGGGAGCGCCGTGAGCGTGCCCCCGTCCATAGAGGAGTGACTGGCACGGGCGGCCACCAAGAGGCCGCCCGCGGTCAGCGCGGTGACGGTCAGTACGCCGCTGAGGCGCCAGATCCAGCGTCCGCGTCCCGGCTGCGGGCCGGTGCCGGTTTCGGGTGCGGTTAGCGGTTGCATGGCAGGTCCACGGTGAGAAGGGTCGGCCCGCTGGGCGGGCTGTCGATGTCGAAGGTCCCGTCGACGGAGGCAGCGCGCCGGGCCAGGCCGGCCAGGCCGGTGCCGCGGGCCGGGTCGGCGCCGCCGACGCCGTCATCGGTGACGATGACGTGCAGCCGGTCGCCGGCCCGCTGGACGAACACGGCCGCCTCGGTGGCCTCCGCGTGCTTGACGATGTTGGCCAGCCCCTCGGACACCACGAAGTAGGCGACTGCCTCGATCACCGGGGCCGGCCGGCGCGGCAGGTCCACTGTCAGCCGCACCGGGATCGGCATCCGGGCGGCGATCCCGGACAGGGCCGCGTCTAGGCCCCGGTCCTCGAGCACGGCCGGGTGCAGGCCGCGGATCAGGTCGCGCAGCTCGGCCAGGGCCGCCTTGGCTTCCTCGTGCGCCTCCGCGATGGCTTGCCTGGACTGCTCGGCCGTGCCGCCCTGGGCCCGGGCCATGCCCAGGTTCATAGCCAGCGACACCAGCCGCTGCTGGGTGCCGTCGTGCAGGTCCCGTTCCAGGCGGCGCCGCTCGGCGTCGGCCGCGTCGACCACGCCGGCCCGGGTCTCGGTCAGCTGCTCGACCCGGTGCGCGAGCTCGTCCGCCCGGCTCGGTCCGAGCAGGGCCCGTGCCGTCCGCAGGTCGAGGTCGGTGATCGCCGCGGTGAGCCAGGGGGCAGCCAGCAGTGCGACGAACCCGGCCGCGGTCAGGCCGACCCCCAGCGGCACGTCGCCCAGCAGGTGCGGCAGCCTGGCCAGCCCGTTCGGGTAGGTGGACTGGCGGACCAGGCTGCCCGGGGACAGGCCCCAGCCGTAGAGGTAAACGGTCGCGCCGAGCAGGCCCGCCAGCCACAGGAAAGCGGCGGCGACCGCCGACAGGGCGAGCGCCGGGCCGACGAGCAGGTGGAAGCAGAGCTGCCGCCAGGTCGCCTGCGAGCGGGCCAGCGTCACCAGGCTGGACCAGGTGAACGGTCCGCGCCGTTTCGGCTGCGGGGGGATGTCGAGGCTGGCCGTGGCCCGCAGCCGGTGCCGGTGCACGCGGGTGAGCACCGGGGACAGCAGGAAGACCGCGGTCATCGCGGCCAGCCAGAGGACCAGGAGCTGCCGGGCATCGTGGGAACCTGGCTCCGCGCTCCAGCGAACCAGGGCGAACACCGCGAGTCCGCCGGCGATCCCGCCGGCCAGCTGGACCGGGATCGCGCTGGCCAGGTACAAGGCCTCGCTCCAGGCGCGCGGTGACCACGGCACACGGCGGTGCCGCCCGGCGGTCACCGCCCGCTGTCTGTCGACCGTGATGTTCATAACCGCCACGTTATTCGCCGCTTACGGGCCGTCGCCATACCGCTAGGTTCCGTTTCCGGGTGTACCTAGCTGCACCCCCGATTCGGAAGTCCCGGCTACTGCGCGCGGCCGGCCGCCGCTGACATCGTGGCCGGCATGAGCGAACCAGACGACATGATCAGCTTTGCCGGCGTCACCAAGGCCTACCAGGCGGGCGCGCCGCCCGCGCTCGCCGACGTCACCCTGGGGGTGACGGACGGCGAGGTGGCGGCGGTCATGGGACCGTCCGGCAGCGGGAAATCGACCCTGCTCAACCTCGTCAGCGGCCTCGACCGGCCCTCTAGCGGCACGGTTACCGTGGCCGGGCAGCGGATCGACAACCTCGGGGAGAGCGCGCTGGCCCGTTTCCGGGCCCGCCACGTCGGCATCATCTTCCAGTTCTTCAACCTGCTCGACGACCTCACGGTGCAGGACAACGTGCTGCTCCCGGCCCAGCTGGCGGGCGCCTCCCGCCCGCGGGCCCGCAAGCGGGCGGGGGAGCTGCTGGCCCGGCTCGGCCTCGAGACGCACCGCGACCACTACCCGGCGCGGCTGTCCGGCGGCCAGCGGCAGCGCGTCGCGATCGCCCGGGCCCTGGTCAACTCCCCGGAGCTGCTGCTCGCCGACGAGCCCACCGGGGCGCTGGACACGGCCGCCGGCCAGGAGATCGGCCGCCTGCTCAGCGAGCTGAACGCCGCCGGCCAGACCCTGGTCCTGGTCACCCACGATCCCGCGCTGGCGGCGCAGTACGCGGCCCGCATCATCCAGCTGGTGGACGGCCGGGTCGCTAGCGGTTTCGCGGCGGCAACCGGGGCCGGGGCCGGACGGTGACCAGTCCGGGTAACTGGCTGAGCCCGGTCCGCACCGCGTCCGGCGGCCTGCTCCGGCACAAAGTCCAGTCCGTGGTGATCCTGGCGGTGCTGTTCGTCGCGGCCGCCTCCGCCACCCTGGGGCTGGCCCTGCTCAGCGCGAGCAGCTCGCCGTTCACCCACGCGTTCGCCGCCCAGCGGGGCGCGGACGCCACCGTCACCGCCGACCCATGGCGGGCCACCGCCGCGCAGCTAACCGCGACCAGGCGGGTCTCGGGGGTCAGCGCGCTGGCCGGGCCGTTCGGCGAGACGACGGTCCCGCTGCAGTTCCAGGGGCAGTCGTGGGGGCAGAACACCCTCGTCGGGCGCCCGGCGCCCGGCGGTCCCGTCGACGACCTGGTACTGAACGCCGGGCACTGGGCCGACGGCCCCGGCCAGATCGTCGTGGCCGGGAACGCGGGACCCGGGAACGGCGGCGTCGCCCTCGGCAGCACGCTGACCGCCGCCGGACTGGCGGGCAAGCCCGCCCTCACCGTGGTCGGCTTCGCCAACTCGGTCACCGGCAGCGCCGACGGCTGGGTGACCCCGGGGGAACTGTCCCGGCTCGCCGTGGGCGGCCGGCCCGCCGAGCAGCTGCTCTACCGGTTCGCCGCCGCCGCGACCGACGCCCAGCTGCGGGCCGGGGTGGCCGCCGTCACCCGGGCCGTGCCCGCGGGGACGGTGCTGGACTGGGGTTCCTGGCTCAGCGCCCAGCAGTCCGACGGCAGCAACGCCGCCATCATGGAGCCGTTCGTTCTCGCCTTCGCGCTGATCGGCCTGGTGATGGCGGTACTCATCGTCGGCAACGTGGTCAGCGGGGCGGTGATCGCGCAGTATCACCGGATCGGCGTGCTCAAGTCCCTCGGGCTGACCCCGGCTCAGGTGGTGGCCGTTTACCTGAGCCGGATCGGCTGGCCCGCGCTGGCCGGCTGCCTGCTCGGGACCGTGGGCGGCTACCTCCTCTCGCTCCCCGTGCTGCGGCAGTCGGCGGGCGCCTACAGCGTGGGCCGCCAGCAGGTGCCGGTCTGGGCCCTGGTGCTGGCGCCCGGCGGCATGCTCGCGGTCACCCTGCTCGCCGCGCTCGGCCCGGCGCTGCGGGCGGGCCGCCTGTCGTCGGTGGAGGCGATCGCGGCGGGCCGGGCGCCGGGCTCGGGCCGGGGTTACGCCGTCCACCGGCTGGCCGTCCGGCTCCGCCTGCCCCGGCCGGTGAGCCTGGGCCTGGCTGCCCCCTTCGCCCGGCCCGCGCGCATGCTGGTGACCCTGGCCGCGGTCGCGTTCGGGGCTGCCGCGGTCATCTTCGCCGTCGGGCTGCACTCGTCGCTGGACCGGGCGTCCGACAGCCAGACGCTGGCGTCCGCGGTCCCCGTCCGGGTCGCGCAGACCGGCCCGGGCACCGGACCGGGCCAGGTGCCCACCGCGGCCCAGTTCGCCGCCGCGACCGCCGCGGTCCAAGCGCAACCGGGGATCGCGCACGAGAACACCCAGTACACCGGGCCGGTCAAGGTGGTCGGCCTGGCCCAGCAGGCGCACGCCCAGGTGGTCGCCGGACCCGCCTCCTGGATGGGGTACGCGCTGATCGCCGGGCACTGGTACGACGCGCCGGGCGAGGTGGACGTCAACACCGCGTTCCTCCGCGACACCGGGCTGGCCGTCGGCGACACCGTCCGGGTCTACACCGGGCCGGTCACCGCCGGGGCCGTGCCGGTCACGGTGCGCATCGCGGGTGAGGTCTTCTACCCGTCGGGCGACCCGCACCTGCTCGCGGCCGCGCGGACGCTGCCGGAGCTCGCGACCGGCGCCAACTTCGGACAGTGGAACATCGGCCTCAGGCCCGGTGCCAGCGCCGCCGCCTTCAGCGCCGCGGTCAACGGCCGGCTCGGCGCCGGCGGCCCCTTCCAGGCGGTGCCGCCGGACGGCGGCCAGTTCTATGTCATCGCTATCGGCCTGGTCGGCCTGCTGTCGCTGATGGTCGCGGTCGCGGCCGGGCTCGGCGTGCTCAACACCGTGCTGATGACGACCCGCGACCGGATCCGCGACCTCGGGATCTTCAAGACCCTCGGGATGCGCCCGGGCCAGGTCGCGGTGATGGTGACCTGCTGGGTGATCGGCCCCGCGGTCATCGCCGGCGCCATCGCCGCACCCGCCGCGGTGCTGCTGAACACCGCCACCGTGCACGCCATGGGCAGCACCGCGCACACCGGTATCCCGGCCAGCTTCACCGCTGTGTTCCCGGTGTCCCGGCTGGCGCTGCTGTCACTGGCGGCGCTGGCGATCGCCGTCGCCGGCGCGCTGCTGCCCGCGACCTGGGCCGCCCGGGCCCGCCCGGCGACGGCCCTGCGCGCGGAATAGGCGCACAGTAAGGTGACGGGCATGAAGGGCGAGCAGCGGCTCAAGCTGGTGATCGGCGAAGACTCGGTGCTGCTGCTCGCCGGCCTGGTGAAACTGCTGGAGAGCGCCGGGTTCGTGATCGCCGCCACCGCGGGCGACGGCGACGCCCTGGTCGCCGCGGTCGAACGGGAGCAGCCGGACCTGGTGATCGCCGACGTCCGGATGCCCCCGACCCACACCGACGAGGGCATCCGGGCGGCCCTGGCCATCCGCGGCCGCTGGCCCGGAATCGCCATCCTCGTGCTGTCCCAGTACGTGGAGGAGCGGTACGCCGCCGACCTGCTCTCGGCCAACACCACCGGCGTCGGCTACCTGCTCAAGGACCGGGTCGCGGACGTGACCGAGTTCCTCGACGCGCTGCGCCGGGTTGCCGCGGGCGGGACCGCCCTCGATCCCGAGGTGGTGGCCCAGCTGCTGCTCCGCCGGGGCGCGGACCCGCTGGCTCCGCTGACCCAGCGGGAACGGGACGTACTCGCGCTGATGGCCGAAGGCCGGTCCAATCCCGAGATCGCCGCCGCCCTCGTCATCACCGAAAGCGCCGTCTCCAAGCACATCAACTCGATCTTCGCCAAGCTCGGCCTGCACCCGGGCGACACCGGCCACCGCCGCGTCCTGGCCGTACTGCGTTACCTGGGCGCCGCCCCGTCCGGCTGACCGCCGTCGCCGGTCCTCCGGCCAGTTTTCATCCGGCCGCACCCTGGAAGAGAGGCACCATGAACAGCGGCAGTGAGGAACGCGCGGCCGGCCCCGGGCGGCTGGAGCGGTTCGTGACCGCGCAGGACCGGGGCGGTACCTACCAGCGGGCGGTCGCCGAATTGCGGGCCGGGGCCAAGGCGAGCCACTGGATGTGGTTCGTGTTCCCGCAGATCGCCGGCCTCGGCCTGAGCGCGGTATCCCGCGAGTACGCGATCTCGTCCGCCGGCGAGGCGCGGGCCTACCTCGCGCATCCGGTGCTCGGCCCGCGGCTGCGCGAGTGCGCTCAGATCGTCGCGGATACCGAGGGCCGGACCGCGGAGCTGATCTTCGGCTCGGTGGACGCGCTGAAGCTCCGCTCGTCGATGACCCTGTTCGCGGCCGCGGCCGGCGAGACCGACGGGGCCGTCTTCCGGGCGGTGCTGGCCAAGTACTTCGACGGCGTGCCGGATGACGCGACCGTCGCGCGCCTGTTAAAAGGCCGGCGGCAG
Organism: Trebonia sp.; assembly: GCA_036406335.1. Lineage (GTDB taxonomy): Bacteria > Actinomycetota > Actinomycetes > Streptosporangiales > Streptosporangiaceae > Trebonia. The sequence continues at coordinate 1,500 of DASWUW010001226.1, read as the reverse complement.
CCCGGCCCGGCCCTGCCGCCGCCCGGCGGCGGCGGCGGGCACCCGGGTGGCCGGGTCGAGGGCGTTGCTGCCGATCGCCGCGGTCGAGGCCTCGTCGGGGGAGATCACGGTCACCTGCGCGCCGTCGTCCTTGAGCCGGGCCACGGCCGCGCGCAGCGGCAGGAACGACGGCAGCGGCGAGTCCAGGCCCAGCGGGGAGAGCACGATAACCCGGGCGGCCCCCGCGGCCAGGTCGGCGTTGTCCGGCGACCGGACGCCGCCGTCCATGTACCGGCGGCCGCCGATGGTGACCGGCGGCCAGATGCCGGGCACCGCCGAGCTCGCGGCCACCGCGTCGACGACGCTGACCCCGGAACTGGCATCGAAGGCGGCCAGCGCGCCCGACCCGCAGTCGACCGCCACCAGCGTGGTGGGCGTGGCGGGCCAGTCGCGGGACGGCAGCCGCGACTCGATCACCGCCCGCCGCTCGGGTTCCGGCACCGTCTGCGCGGCCAGCGCGAACTCGCCGAACTTACGCAGCTGCTCGGCGGGCGTGCCCGCCCCGGCCAGGTGAGGCTCCAGGTCGGCGGCGAACTTCTCCCAGTCGATCTCGGCCATCAGCTCGCGCGACTGCAGCGCCGGGTCGACCTGCCGGGCGAACAGGTCGTCCAGCGGCAGCCCGCCGCCGAGCTGCGCCGCCACGTTGGCGCCCGCCGAGGTCCCGATGACCAGGTCCGTCCCGCCGGTGACGTCCTGGCCGCAGTCAGCCAGCCCGGCCAGCAGCCCGGTCATCCACGCGATCCCGGCGACCCCGCCGCCGCCCAGCACCAGCACCTGTTCCGCAGCCACAGACCAACGCTAACACCGCCCCGCGGGGCGGGTCGCTACGCTGGGCAGCATGGAGACTGGACGGCTGGGCGTCGGTGAGTTCGCGTTCCCCGGGCCGCTGCGCGATCAGCTGGTGGCGGCGATCCTCGACGGTACCAAGACCACCACCACCGGGCTGCTCGACGACTACGAGCGGGACAGTGAGCCGCTTCCCCGCCCCGGTGACCGGGAAGTGGTGATCGACTCCGCGGGCCACCCCGTCGCCGTGGTCGAGATCGCCGCGGTGCGGGTGATCCGGGTAGGCGACGTGGACCTCGCCCACGCCGTCGGTGAGGGGGAGGGGTACGCCAGCGTCGCCGATTGGCGGGCCGGGCACGAGGACTTCTGGCACTCGGCCGAGATGCGCGCGTCCGTGGGCGACCCGGCGTTCACCGTCGCCGGCGACACCCTGGCCGTCGCCCTCGAATTCCACCTGGTGCACGACGAGCACCAGGACCTGACCGCGCTGCTGCAAACAGCCCGCGAGCAAACGGCCCGCGAGCAGGCGACCGGGAAGCAGCCGGCCCGTGAGCAGCACGCCGCCCGCCCGCCCGCGCTGATCCCGTCGACCACCCGGCCGCTGCCGCTGGCCGTCGCGGCCAAGGGTGCCCGGATCTTCGACGAGGCCGGCCTCGACTACATCGACGCCTCCTC
>DASWUW010001225.1:0-1578 GCA_036406335.1 Trebonia sp. | reverse complement strand
GTCGCAGGCCGACTTGCCGTAACCGACGACCAGCACCCGCTTGCCCCGGGCCTGCTCCTCGTCGTGCAGTTCGGTGCCGGCCGTCACCCGCCCGCCGGCCGCGGTGAACTCGGCCTCGCCCGGGTAGCGCGGCACCGCGGGCTCGCAGAAGATCCCGTTGGCCACCACCAGCGCCCCGACGTGCTCGGCGGAGTCCGGCCCGCCGTCCCCGGCCGTGGTCACCGCCCAGCCGCCGTCGGGCACCGGGACCGCCGCGGTCACCTCGGTCGCCAGGCGCAGCGCGGGCTCCAGCCCGAAGTGGGCCGCGTACGCCGCGAGGTAGGCCTGGACCTGAGCCCCGGTCGGCCACTCGGGATAATCGCGCGGCATGGGGAAGTCCGACAGCGAGTACTGCGCCGCCGGGCTCTGCGTGGTCAGTCCCGGGTAGCGGCGGGTGCGGCTCCACACGCCGCCCACGTCGGGGGCCTTGTCGTAGACGATGACCTCGTGCCCGGCCTGCTTGAGGACCTTGGCCGTGGCCAGCCCGGCGACCCCGGCGCCGATGATGCCGACGCGCATGGTCAGCGCACCTCGGGCGGCAGCTGCAGCATGATGCCGAAGTCCGTCATGATCTGCTTCATCTGGTTGATGTCCTTGGGACCCGGCGGCAGGTCGGCCAGCGCCTGGTAGTACCCCTCGAGGCCGGCCGGCGACACCACCGAGATAACCCGGGCCTCCTCCTCGTAGGTGTTGCGGAACGTGTGGATCACGTCGCGCGGCAGGTACAGGTAGTCGCCCGGGCTGATGGTGTAGTCCTCGCCGCCCAGGTGCACGTCCAGCTTCCCGGCCAGGCAGATGAACGACTCGTCCTCGCGGGTGTGAACGTGCGGCGGGGGACCGTCGGTACGGGCCGGGATGGCGTACTCGAACAGGGAGTACGCGTCGCGGGTGGACTTGCCGTCGGTCTTCACGGTGATCCCGAGGCCGATCGCCGCGATCTGCTGACCTTCGCGTGATGGCAACATGTAGCCGCCGCCGAGAGTCATCGTCGCCTCCTTGTCTCGCACACCGCGTTCGTTCGCACGTGTGTAAGGTCACAGCGTGCGATGGGACGGCCGCCGTGGCAACGCGGAGTCTCAGTCAGCGAGACGCCATCCGGGGGCGGCTGGTGTAGGCGCGGGACACCGCGGCGGCCGCCATCCGCACCGCGGGCCCGATGCGGTCGGCCCGGACCAGCTGGCTCGGGCCGGTGACCGACAGCGCGGCCGCGACGTCGCCCAGCGGGCCGAAGATGGGCGCGGCGACGCAGCTGACCCCGATATTGCCCTCCTCCCGGTCAAACGCCCAGCCGCGCTCGGGCACCGCGGTCAGCTCCCGCATGATGGCGACCTTGCTGGTCAGCGTGCACGGGGTCCGGGCTCCCAGCGGCCCGGTCAGCACCGCTTCGATGACGGCCGGCTGGGAGTAGGCCAGGATCGCCCGGCCCAGCGCCGAGCAGTAGGCGGGGATCATGCCGCCCACTTGCGACAGCATCGGCATTGCCCGGTGTCCGGTGATCTTCTCCACCACCAGCACCTGGGTCCCGTCGAGCACGCCCAG
>DASWUW010001224.1:0-2295 GCA_036406335.1 Trebonia sp. | reverse complement strand
ATGTCTACTGTGATGTAAATCATAGCTTTCGCTATCACCGGGCGGCCGGGCCAGAGCCGGTTTGCGGGCGGAGGCCAGTCCGCCGCTGTGACGGCCGGCCGCAATGTGACGCGGGGGATGCCCGGCAGGACGAGGCGTTATCACGTCAGTAACTTTGCGTGGTGAGTGCATTGCCGAAAGTTTCGAAGATGGCTCCCGGGGCGGCGCCGGCCCGGCGACGGCGGGCCACGGTGCTCGCCACCTGCGTGAACGTGCCTGATACGGTTGACCCGTAGGCATCCTTTAAGGACCGTCCCGTGAGACGGGGAAGGAGGTCGTGACTGGTGTGCGCGATGCGACCTGTACCAGGACACGAGCCGGGCGCGAGCGATCCCGGCACCCATCCCGGAGAGCACCCGGGCTGGAAAGCGGTGCTCACCCCGGAAGAAATCCGGCGTGCGCTGACCCGGATCGCCCATGAGATTCTGGAGCGCACGCACGGCGGCGAGAAGATCGTGCTGCTCGGTATCCCCACCCGGGCCGTCTACCTGGCCCGCCGGCTGGCCGCCCGGATCGGCGAGTTCGAAGGCACCGAGGCGCCGGTCGGCTCCCTCGACGTCACCCTGCACCGCGATGACCTCCGGCTGCGCCCGGCCCGGGCCCTGCAGCGGACCCAGGTACCGTCCGGCGGGGTCGACGGCAGGACCGTGGTCCTGGTGGACGACGTGCTCTTCTCCGGGCGGACGATCCGCGCCGCCCTCGACGCGCTGAACGACCTGGGCCGCCCGCGTGCCGTCCAGCTCGCGGTGCTCGTCGACCGCGGACACCGGGAACTGCCCATCCGCGCCGACTACGTGGGCAAGAACCTGCCCACCGCCCACCGGGAGAAGGTGCGCGTCCGGCTGGCCGAAACCGACGGCGAGGACTCGGTGCTGCTCGGAGAGGGGGACCAGTGAACCGGCATCTCATCTCGGCCGCCGACCTGAGCCGCGAAGACGCGGTGCTCATCCTCGATACCGCCGAGGAACTGGCCAGCGTCCAGGGGCGGCCGATCCGGAAGCTCCCCACGCTGCGCGGCCTGACCGTGGTCAACCTCTTCTACGAGGACTCCACCAGAACCAGGACCTCCTTCGAGGCGGCGGCCAAGCGGCTGTCCGCCGACGTGATCAACTTCTCCGCCAAGGGATCGAGCGTGGCCAAGGGCGAGTCGCTCAAGGACACCGCGCTCACCCTGGAGGCGATGGGCGCCGACGCCGTAGTGATCCGGCACCCGGCCTCGGGTGCGCCGCGCCGCCTGACCGACTGGGTGAGCGGCCGGGTGATCAACGCCGGCGACGGGACCCACGAGCACCCCACCCAGGCGCTGCTGGACGCGTTCACGATCAGGCAGCGTCTCGGTTCCGGCGCCCCCGGAACCAGCGGGCCGGCCGAGACCGCGCCCGCGGCTGCCCCGGCCGACCTGCGGGGCCAGGGACTCGACGGGATCCGGGTGACGATCGTCGGCGACGTACTGCACTCCCGGGTGGCGCGCTCCAACGTGCTGCTCCTGTCTACCCTCGGCGCGCAGGTGACAGTGGTCGCACCGCCCACCCTCATGCCGCACGCGGTGGAGACCTGGCCGTGCCGGGCCGGGTACGACCTCGACGCCGAACTGCGCAAGAGCGACGTGGTGATGATGCTGCGGGTGCAGCAGGAGCGGATGACCGCGGCCTACTTCCCGACCGTGCGCGAGTACCGCCGCCGCTACGGCCTCGACACGGGCCGGATGGCCCTGCTGCCCGAGCACGCCATCGTGATGCACCCGGGCCCGATGAACCGGGGCGTGGAGATCGCCGCCGAGGTCGCCGACTCCAGCCGCTCGACCATCGTGGCGCAGGTCGCCAACGGCGTGACGGTCCGCATGGCGGTGCTGTACCTGATGCTCGGCGGAGCGGCGGAGGCAGCGGCATGACCTTCGCTACAACGGCAGGAACGAGGGGACGCGCGTGAGCGGGGAATGGCTCATCACCGGGGCCCGGGTCACCGGCGGCGCCGCCGCCGACCTCCACCTCCGGGACGGGATCGTCGCCGCGGTCGGCACTGACCTGGACGCGCCGGGTGCGGCGGTGCTGGACGCGGCCGGGCTGATCGCCCTGCCCGGCCTGGTCGACCTGCACACGCACCTGCGCGAGCCGGGACGGGAAGACGCCGAGACCGTCGAGAGCGGCACCCGGGCCGCCGCGCTCGGCGGCTTCACGGCGGTGCACGCGATGGCCAACACCGAGCCGGTGGCTGACACGGCCGGCGTGGTGGAGCAGGTCTGGCGGCTCGGCCAGC
>DASWUW010001223.1:0-5495 GCA_036406335.1 Trebonia sp. | reverse complement strand
CGTCGGGCAGGCGGGACTTCGCTGGGGTTCCGACTGGCCGAGTACCCGGTAGGTCACTCCGCGATGAAGCAGATCCGGCCGGTGCGCCCCGTGCGCCGGGAGGCCGGTCGTCGTGTGCAGCTCCGGGTTGAAGTCAAGGCGGTACTTGATCTCGGTCTTGGTGCCCACGTTCACCTCCCGCGTCGGGACGAACCCGATGTGCTCGTAGAGCCGCCTGGCGGGATCGTTGGTCGTGTACACCCAGAGCAGGAACTGCCTGATGAAGCGATTGTCTAGGTACTCCGCCGTCAAGAGGTACTTGACCAGCCGTTCGCCTAGCCGCCGGCGGCGCAGGCCGGGAGCGATCCAGACCGATTCGATGTACCGGGCAGTGGCCGGGTCTTCGCTGTCCAACTGGGGATCCGGGCGCTTGCCGGCCGCAATGCCGACAACCCGCCCGCCGTGCTGCGCCACCGCCCATTTCGACGACCGCACTTCGTTCGCCCAGTGCTCCGGCGGCTCGGCGTCGATATCCGCCACCGTCCGCAAAAAGGAACCGGGGGAAGTGCGAACCGCGTCACGCATTGCGCAGCGCAAGATGTCCGCGTCCGAACGCAGCGCGGAACTCGTCTGTTTTTTCATGCGATTAAGGCCCACGCCCCGGTAACTCGTGGGCGGCAATATCACTCCCGTCCGCAGGTACCTATCCCCCTCAAACCGCCGGAAACCAATACTTCAGAGTTCGCGGACCACGATGTCCAGTGCCACCGGGGCATCCGGGCGGGTGCCCGCGGGTCCCGGCTCGACTGTGTAACCGAGAGCGCGGACCAGGTCGGCGAACTCGGCCGGCCGTCCGGGCTGCTGACCCGATTCCAGCAGCGCCCGGGTGAGCCGCCCCTTCGTCGCCTTGTTGAAGTGCGAGACCACGGAACGGGTCACCGCGCCGCCGGACTCCCGCTCGTGCAGCACCCGCACGGCAGCCGCGTTGACTCCGGGTGCCCACAGGCCCGCGTAGGCGCCCGATCGCAGGTCCACCACCAGCCGGTCGCCGACGTGGGCGGCCAGCGGGGCGCGCAACGCCTGGCGCCAGGCGGCTGACACCGAGCCCGTGACGGGCAGCTTGACCCCCGCGGCGCAGCGGTAATGAGGGATCCGGTCACCCGGCCGGAGTACCCCCCACAAGCCCGAGAAGATCAGCACCTGATCTTCTCCGACGCCCCGGCGGTTCAAGGCGGGCAGGTCGAGTGCGTCGTACAGCACGCCGGTGTACACCCGGGCCGCCGGGCCAGCGGGCGCGACGAGCAGCTCCCGGTTCCAGGCCAGCTCGCCGGCCTGGCTCTCGTTCAGGCCCAGCGCGTTCAGCGCGGCCGGCATCCGGCCCCGGGACAGCCGGACCAGGGCCTTGAGCAGCCTGGCTCTCACGGGCGCGAGCTCGGGCAGGGCCAGAGAACCGAGTTCGACCGGAGGCGACTCAACCGGGAAGGCCTTGGTCTCCGACGGCGGGAGCAGGATAAGCATCAGGCAGCAGTTCCGTGATAGGCCGAAGAGAATCGCGGCCCACCCTAGCGGACGAAGTAGACCACGCCGGGGCGGGCGGGCCGCACGGCCAGGTTCCCGCCGTGGAACCACAGGCCTTCCTGAGCCGTCGGCTTCCACCGGTTGCGCAGTTCGCCCTCCCACGGGCCCGGGTCCTTGGTCGTGCCCGAGCCAAGCCCCCAGACCTTCCCGACCCGGTCGGCCAGGTCCTGGCCGATGATGGCCGCGGCCAGCTGGTTCATGGAGCCGTAGCCGGTCGCGTAGACGACGAGATCGGCCGGGAGCCGGGTGCCGTCACCGAGGACGACCTCGTCCTCGGTGAGCTCGGCTACCTGCCCCTTGGCCAGCTTGACGTGGCCGTTCGCGACCAGTTCGCCGGCGTCGCGCACCCCCGGGGCCGCCTGCCGTCGACCGGCTCCTCGGTGACCCGGAAGCCAGCCGGCTCGATCTCGTCGAGGGTGGCCCGCAGCCGGGCGGCGACGCCCGCGACGCCCGCGACCGTGGTGATGTTCCAGGTGAACGCGACGATGTCGCGCCAGTAGCTTTCGTCGGCGAACAGCGCCGCCGCCGCGTCGGCGTCGCGGCTTGCCAGGCTCCCTTCGCTGTTCTATAACTTTCTCATGAGTTCTATAACAGTTAACGCAGGTGCCGGTCAGCCCGCGGGCCGGTTCGGCGGCTACGGCGGACGTTACGTGCCGGAATCCCTGATCCCTGCCTGCCAGGCCGTGGCGGATGCGTTCACCCGGGCCTGGGCCGATCCCGGGTTCCGGGGCAGCCTCGCCCGGCTGCTCTCGGCGTACGCGGGCCGTCCCACCGCGTTGACGCCCGCGGTGCGGCTGTCGGCCGAACTCGGCGTGACCGTGCTGCTCAAACGGGAAGACCTGACGCACACCGGCTCCCACAAGATCAACAACGTGCTGGGGCAGGCGATGCTGGCCCGGCGCATGGGGCGCCAGCGGCTGATCGCCGAGACCGGTGCGGGCATGCACGGCGTCGCCGCCGCGACGGCGGGCGCCCTGCTCGGGCTGCCGGTAAAGGTCTTCATGGGTGAGCGGGACGTGGAACGCCAGGCGCACAACGTGTTCCGGATGCGGCTGCTGGGCGCCGAGGTCGTCCCGGTGGATACCGGCAGCCGAACGCTCAAGGACGCGACCAGCGCGGCGATGCGCCACTGGGTCGCCGACGCCGACGAGGCGTACTACTGCGTGGGCTCGGTCATCGGCCCGCACCCCTACCCGACGATGGTGCGCGAGTTCCAGCGGGTCATCGGCGACGAGGCCCGGCGGCAGTGCGCGGCCGAACTGCCCGCCGCGGTCCCCGATTACGTGGTCGCCTGCGTCGGCGGGGGCAGCAACGCGGCGGGCACCTTCGCGGGCTTCGCCGACACGGACGCCCAGCTCGTCGGGGTCGAAGCCGAAGGCGGGGCTGGCGCCGTCAACGGCGAGACCGGCGTCCTGCACGGCTTCCAGTCGCTGTTCCTCCAGGATGAACACGGGCAGATCAAGGAGGCGCACTCGGTCGCGGCCGGGCTGGACTACCCGGGCGTCGGCCCCGAGCACGCGTACCTGCGGGACCAGGGGCGCGCCCGTTACGTCACGGCCGGCGACGCGGAGGCGATCGCGGCGGCCGTGCGGCTGGCCCGGACGGAGGGCATACTGCCCGCGATCGAGTCCGCGCACGCCCTGGCCTGGGTGATCCGCGCCGCCGGAACGCCGGCCCTGCCCGGCGGCGCGACCGTGCTCGTCACGCTCTCCGGGCGCGGCGACAAGGACGTCACCACCCTCATGGCCAAGGCGGAGCTGTGACGAAGCTGCTGATGCCCTACATCACCGGCGGCGTCCGGCCGGACTGGACCGCCTACCTGACCGCGTTCGCGGACGCCGGGGCGGACCTGATCGAGGTCGGGCTGCCGTTCTCCGATCCCACGGTGGACGGCCCGACGATCCAGCAGGCGTCCGACGCGGCCCTCGCCCGGGGGGCCACGCCCGCGTCCGTCCTGGCGGAGCTGGCCGCGGTCCGCGTCGGCATCCCGCTCATCGTCAGCACCTACGCCAACCTCGCGCTGCGGCCGGGCTTCGCCGGCGCCCTCCGCGCGGCCGGGGTCACCGGGCTGATCGTGCCCGACCTGCCGCTCGACGAACTGGCCGGGCTGAGCGCCCCCGGCATCGAGGTCAGCCTGCTCGCCTCCCCCGCGACGCCGGATGACCGGCTGGCCGAGATCGGGCGGCGCAGCCAGGGCTTCGTCTACGCGGTCTCGGTCATGGGCACCACCGGCGAACGGAGGCGGCTCGCCCCGTCCGCCGCGGTGCTGGCCGCCCGGGTCAAGCGGGTCACCGACCGGCCGGTACTGCTCGGCTTTGGGATCTCCACGCCCGGGCAGGCGGCTGAGGCGGCCGCGGCGGCCGACGGCGTCATCGTCGGAGCGGCCGTCATGCGCCGCATCCTCGGTGGCGCCGGCCCGGCCGAAACCGGCGCGTTCGTCGCGTCATTGCGGGCCGCGCTCGCCGGCCCGGTCACCGTGCCATGATCGGTGGCGACAATCCGCGAACGCGGCCCGGCGGGCGGAGCAGCCCGCCGGGGAAGGGGAGGGAGCAGCATGGCACGCTACCAGGCCATCGCCGCCGATCTCGCCGCGAAGATCCGCGACGGCCGCTACTCCCCCGGCGCGGCGCTGCCCGGGCAGCGCGAGCTGAGCGCGGCGTACGGCGTCACCCTGATGACGCTGCGCCAGGCACTGCGCGAACTGAGCGACGAGGGGCTGATCGTCCGGCGGCCCGGCAAGGGCACCTTTGTCGCCCCGTCCCAGCCGGGCTACCGTCTGGGGCCATTGCGGAGCTTCGCCGACGACCTGCGCGAGCAGGGCCACGAGGTGCGCACCACCGTGATCGCCCGCGCTCAGCGCCGCCTGCCCGCGCGCGTCGCGGCGCGGCTGCGGGCCCGCGAGAACGAGACCGGCCTGCGGCTGGAACGGGTCCGCGCGTTTGCCGGCCGCCGCGCGATTCACCAGGTCTCCTGGGTACGCGAGCCGCACGCGGACCGGGTGCGGGAAGTAGATTTCACCGGCACGTCGCTGTACGCCGCCCTGGCTGAGGCGGGGGTCGCGGTGGCCCGGGCGTCCGAGACCATCCGGCCGGAGGTACTCGGCGCCGACGTGGCCCGGCACCTGGACGAGGACGAGGGCGCGCCGGTGCTGGTCAGCGACCGGATCACCTACGGGCCGGACGGGACCGCCCTGGTGGCGGACCGGGCGACCATCCTGGGCAGCATGATGCAGATCACCGCGGACCGGGCCGCTACCGGGCTGTCCCTTCACTGGGGAGCGACCCCGCCGCGGTGACCCGCCGGCCGCGCCGGATCCGCCGGGTGACCTCGATGATTTCCGGGGGCTCCGGCCGTCTCCCAGACATGAGCCAGCCGGGTTACCTCCGCTATCCGCACGTTGCCCGCGATCTGATCACGTTCACGGCGCAGGACGAGGTGTGGCTTGCCTCGCTGAGCGAGGCCGTGGAAGGCCAGGGCGCCCAGGCGCGGCGGCTGACCGCCGACCAGGCCCCGGTCCTGCATCCGCGGCTGAACCCGTCCGCTACCCACGTCGCCTGGACCTCGACCCGGGACGGCAGCCGGTCACTCAGCCGGCACGCCCCGCGGGAGGCGTACGCGCAGCCGGCGGACGGCGGCCCGGTCCGGCGGCTCACTTACTGGGGGACCGGTTCGCGACGGTCCGCGGGTGGGTCAGCGACCGCGAGGTGCTGGTGCTCAGCGGGACCGGCCAGCACGCCGTCATGCGGACCTGGGCGTTCGCCGTGCCGCTGAGCGGCCCGGCGCGCCGGCTCGGCTACGGGCCGGCGGGCGACGTCGCCGTGCGCGACGGTGCCGTGCTGGTCGGCAGCGCCCAGAACGTCGAGCCGGCCGAGCCGGCCGACTGGAAGCGTTACCGCGGCGGTTCCGGCGGGAAGATCTGGTACTCGCCGGACGGCTCG
>DASWUW010001222.1:0-5541 GCA_036406335.1 Trebonia sp. | reverse complement strand
GCGCGCAGCACCTTCTGCCGGTAGTCGTCGAGCGGCGGAATGGGATCGGTCGGCGGCGGTCCCACCTTCATCCGCACCGCCCGGCCGACGTCGAGGGTGACCCGTACCGCCATCTCCGCCAGTTCCCCGGGGCCGGCCGGGGAACTGGCGGACGGGAGACGCATCCGGGCCACCAGCTGGACTTCCTCGACTCCGGAGCCCAGGGTGGTGGGCCTGACCCGGTGGACGAGGGGGGTCAGCTCCTCGACGGTGAAATCGGTGGCCGGCCAGACGTACATCATGATCCGGTTGGGGCCGAACCGCTTGTGCTGCGGCCGCTGCGCCTGGACCGTGCGGATCGCGTCCAGACAGCCCGCCAGCCCGTTCTCCAGTTCGGGCAGCGCGACCAGCCGGCCGTCCGCGTCGCGCAGCGGGGTCAGGTCGCGCACCTGGCCCATCGCGACCAGGCGCTCGTCGGCCTGGTTGCTCTTGGCTACCGCCTTGAACAGGTAGATCTCTTCGTCCGCGGACGGCAGCCGGGTGAGGTCGAACTCGCGCAGCCGGTCGATCTGCAGCCGCTCGGCGACCTGCGGGTGCAGGCCGCGGATAAGCCGGTCCTCGGCCAGCCGGGGCCCTTCCGTCTCGCTGTCCGCGCCCGCCGGGACCGGCCGGAACGTGAAGTGGTGCTGGATGGCCGCACCCCGCGGGCCGGGGACGGTGACGGTGATCCTGGTCATCCCGGCGGGCAGCGGCCCGGCCAGCAGCCCGCTCAGCCGCGCCGCGATCGCGTCGGCGTCGGGCTGGTCCTCCCAGGCGACGTACAGGTCCGCCACCAGGCCGTTGCCGCCGGGGGCGCGGGCGGCCAGCCCGGTCACCGCGGTGACCGCGGCCGGCAGGTCGTCGATGCCGGTAGCGGTGGCGGCGAGCTGGGTCACGCCGTCGGGGCCGGCCGCCTCGGCGGTAACCACCCGGCATCCCCCGATGTCGCGCGCGGTGACGTCGGCCAGCTTGTGGTTGCCGTAGTAGCGGCGGGTCACCACCTCCAGCAGCGGCGCCGGGTCACCCGTGCCCCGGCCGAGCCGCTGGCCCAGCAGCCGGACCAGCGGCTCGGAGGTGGCGATCATCGCCTGGATCCGCTCCGCCCGGTCCGCCGCGTCCGGGTGGGCGTCCAGGTAGCGCAGGTCCGCGCGCACCGTGGCGTAGACCCGGGCCCGGTTGCGGCGCAGCAGCGGCTGGGCGAACCAGCGGTACACCACGCCGCGGGCCAGGTCGCTGGCGGCGGGGAACCGCACCTGGGTCGCCTCGATGAGGTGCTCGAGCGCCAGTCCGGCCCGTTCCCGCAGCGGCTCGGCGGGCGGCGCGCTGGCCAGCCACTGCCGCAGCAGCGCGGAGACCAGCCCGACGTCGGCCGTCACCCGCTGCTGGGCCAGGAAGACGCGGAACACCGCCGCCTCGAGCTCCGGGGTGCGGTCCAGGCTGGTCAGGCCGTAGTGCCGGAACGCCCGCTCCAGCCGCAGGCGGAAGCTCTCGGGGACCCCGGCCCGGTCGGCGTCCAGGCTCTGCAGGTAGCTGTAGAAGTACTCCCGCGGGCTGTGCACCGCGTTGCCGGGTCCGGCCTCCAGGTCGTCGCCGGGCCGGTTGCGGCCCAGCTCGGACAGGTCCGCGAATACGGTGACCAGCTCGACCTCGCCCGGCAGGAGCTGCTCGCCGAGCTCGGCGCGGGCTTCCAGGTACCCGTCCAGCAGCCGCTCGCGGTCGGCCGCGCCGCCGTCGAAGCCGAGCAGCAGGCCGCGCAGGTCCTCCAGGTAGCGCTGGGCCCGCTCGGCCGCGGGCACGTCCCGCGGCGAAGCGGGCAGGTCGATCTCCGGGGCGGGCCCGGCGGCCGGGGCGGCCCCGCCGGCGGCCTCCTCGCCGACCGGCTCCAGGCGCAGCAGCGGGGCGCCCGCCTCGACCTGGCTGCCCACCGAGACCAGGCACTCGCGGACCCGGGCGCGGAACGGCGCTCGCAGCACCGTTTCCATCTTCATGCTCTCCAGCACCAGGATGGGGGCGCCCGCGTCGGCCTCGTCCCCGACCGCCAGCGGCGTGGCCACCACCAGGGCGGGCGCGGGCGAGCGGACGATCCCGCCCTCGTCCAGGCTGACCCGGTGGGCGACGCCGTTCACCTCCACCAGGTGGACGGGGCCGTGGGTGGCCGTGGTCAGCCGGAACCGCTCCCCGTTGACCGTGATCCGGCCGCTGAGGGCGTCGAACCGCTCGATCTCGGTGTCGGCCTCGCGCACCTCGCCGCCGGCCGAGATGCCCACCCGGAAGCGGCGCGCCCCGAGCCGGGACACGTGCACGCGGTAGGCGGCGCCCCGGAGCTTCAGGTCCAGGGCGCGGCCCGGGTCGTGCTGCACCTGCGGGCGGCCGCCGTAGGCGGTCGCCAGCAGCCGGGCGGTGCCGAGCTCCTCCTCGTCCTGGTAAGCCTCGATCGCGGCGGCGGCGAGAGCCACCGAGGAGTGCCGGTGCGCCGCCAGGCGGCCCTCGCCCCGTACCCGGTCGATCCAGCCCGTGTCGGCGCTGGCGTCGATGACCTCCGGCTGGTCGAGCAGGTCGAGGACGAAGCTCTTGTTGGTGGCGCCGCCTTCGATGACCACGGTGGTCTCGGCCAGCGCCCGGCGCAGCCGGCCCAGCGCCTGGGCCCGGTCGGAGCCGTAGGCGATGATCTTGGCGATCATCGAGTCGAAGTCGGCCGGGATGGTGTCGCCTTCGCTGACGCCGGTGTCGACCCGGATACCGGGGCCGGCCGGCAGCACCAGCCGGGTGATGCGGCCGGGGGCGGGCGCGAAGTCGCGGTCGGGGTCCTCGGCGTTGAGCCGCGCCTCGACGGCGTGCCCGGACTCGCCCGGCCTGGCCCCGGTCAGCTTCCCGCCGCCGGCTACGTGCAGCTGCAGCCGGACCAGGTCGGTGCCGGTCGTCAGCTCGGTGATCGGGTGCTCGACCTGGAGCCGGGTGTTGACCTCGAGGAACGCGAACCGCTGCTCCCCCGGGTGGTACAGGAACTCGACGGTGGCAGCGCCGCAGTAGCCGACGGCCAGCGCCAGCCGCTCGGCCGACTCCTTGAGCTCGGTGACCTGCTCCGGGCTCAGCACCGGGGAGGCGGACTCCTCGATGACCTTCTGGTTGCGCCGCTGCACCGAGCAGTCGCGGACGCCGAGGGCCCAGGCGGTGCCGTGGGAGTCCGCGATCACCTGCACCTCGACGTGCCGGGCGCCGGTGACCAGGCGCTCCAGGAACACGGTGCCGCTGCCGAACGCGCGCAGGGCCTCGGCGCGGGTGCGCTCGAACGCCGTACTGAGGTCGCCGGGTGAGGTGATCACGCGGATACCGCGCCCGCCGCCGCCCGCGGTGGCCTTGAGCATCAGCGGGTAGCCGATCTGCCCGGCGGCGGCCAGGGCGTCGTCCAGGGTGGCGACCGCGCCGCGGCTCCACGGGGCGACCGGGACGCCGACCTCCTCGGCGATCAGCTTGGCGCCGATCTTGTCGCCCAGCTGGCGCATCGCGTCCGCGCTGGGCCCGACGAACGTGACCCCGGCCCGCTCGCACACTTCGGCGAACGCGGGGTCTTCGGCCACGAAGCCCCAGCCGACCCAGGCGGCGTCCGCCCCGGTCTCGACCAGGGCCCGCTCCAGCAGCGCGTGGTTCAGGTAGGGACGGGCCGAGGCGGGGCCGAGCGGGTAGGCCAGGTCGGCCTCCCGGACAAAGGTGGCGGTGCGGTCGGCGTCGGTGTAGAGGGCGACCGTCTCGACCCGCGTACCGGTCTCGGCGGACAGGTCCCGGACGGCGTGGATCAGCCGCATCGCGGCTTCCCCGCGGTTGACGATGGCGACTCGGCTGAACACCGGCTGCGACCTCCCCAGTACCCGACACCTGCGGGACGGCGCCCGGGACCGGGGCCGCACCGTGACCGGCATCTATCCTGCTCGACCGCCAGCGACCCTACCAAGGCCGGCAGGACTCAGACAGCAGCCACCCCGTTGTAGGAATTCTACAAAAAGGGGGTCAGGACGGCGCCTGCGCCGCCGCTACCGCGGCCAGGTAGCGGACCGACGCCTGCCGCCAGTTGAGGGTCACGTGCTGGTTGACCACCTCGATGTCCCGCTTGGCGAGCGAGACCGGGTGCGCGGGGTTGCCCGCCTTGGCCCCGACAAGGGCGTAGATCTGCTGCACGGCCCGCAGCGCGACCCGGGTGACCAGCGCGTTGTCCCGGTTCTCGCGGGCCAGGTCCGCCTCGGACGGTACCTGCCGCTGCCGGGCCCGCTCGGACGCCTCGAAGCTGCGCCGCTCGATGAGCGTCATCGCCATCTGGATCTCGCCCGCCGCTCCGGCGAACTCGGTGGCCGCGTAGTCCTGGTCGGCCAGCCGGACCGTGTCGCCGAGCGCGTGCGCCACCCGGGTGGCCGACCCGACGGTGGCGGCGAAGTGCTCGGCCGCGCCCCAGGCGGCGCCGACGGCGGTGGACGCGAAGGTGAACCGGCCGTAGGAGGGCCAGTGGGCGTACATCGTGTCAAAGGTGGGGTGCAGCGAGCGCCGCTCCTGCAGCTTTTGCACGGTGTCGCTGGTGGCCTGGACCCGGTGGTCGGGCACGAAGACGTCGTCCACCGCCATGCTGCGGCTGCCGGTCGCCCGCATGCCGGTGGGGAACCAGTCGTCGATCACCGTGGCGTCCTGGCGCGGGACGACGAACATGTGGCCCGCGCCGCCGGTGCCGGCCGGGGCGTTGAAGATCAGCCACTCAGCGAAATCCGAGCCGCTGCAGAAGCCCCACTGCCCGGTCAGCCGGTAGCCGCCGGAGACCCGCTCCGCCTTCGCCCTGGGGTTCAGGTTGGTGTTGCCTGCCATCGTGGCGTAGGGGTTCTTGCCCCAGATCTCCTCCTGGGCCTGCTCCGGGTAGGCCAGGATCGCCATGTTGTCCGAGCTGAGGATGGAGAACACCCAGGCGGTGGAGGCGCAGCCGCGAGCCAGGGTCATCGCCACCTTGGCGTGCTCGTGCTCGCTGAGCTCGAGGCCGCCGTACTTCTTCGGCTTGAGGATGTGGAAGAAGCCGGCGTCCTCCAGGCGCCGGTAGGTGTCCGGATCGATCCGCCGGGCGGCGTCGGCCGCCGCCGCCCGCTCGCGCAGCAGCGGCACCAGGTCCTGCGCCGCCGCCAGGATGTCCGGCGCGGTCGTCGACGGGTCGGGCCCGGGACGCGCGCCGGCGGGGACGGGGACACCGGCGGGGACGGGGCCGGCGTTGGCTGCTTCCATGATCAGCAATGGTCGGCCGGCCGTCTCCGGTAGTCAAACCGGACCTTCCGCTGAACAAGCCCGGATAAACCGGGGATCGGCCCGCCGCCCGGCTGGCCGCCGGGCCCAGGGCGTCTCGCTGACGCCGCGGGTGACGCTGACTTCGTCGAGGGCCCGCAGGACCAGTTCGACCAGCCGCCGAGCACGGACTACGCGATGGCCTGCTTCCGGGCCCGCGGCCTGGTGCCGAATGTCCGGCACCGCACCCACTCGCACGAGCTGACCCGGTCGATC
>DASWUW010001221.1:0-1567 GCA_036406335.1 Trebonia sp. | reverse complement strand
CGCGGATCCGCCCCGGCGACCGGGTGCTGCTGATCGTGCCCGAGTCGGGCCGCTTCACCCTGGCCTTCGCCCAGCTGACCTGCGTCGGCCCCGAGAGCGGACCGAGCCCGGCCGAGCTGGCGCAGTCCCCGCTGGGGCAGCCGTCGGACGATGACTCCCCGGCCGTGACCCGGGCTTTCGGCGAGCTGGCCGGGGTCTGGGCCGACCTGCAGCGCAGCCTGGCCCGGGTGCCGGTCATCCGGCGGATCGAGGACGGCTCGGCGACCCTGGAGGACTACCGCAGGCTGCTGCTCAACCTGCGCCAGCAGGTGGTCGACGGCGGCCGGTGGATCTCACTCGCCGCCGCGAACTTCTCGGCCGAGCTGTTCTGGCTGCGCAGCGCCGCTATCCGGCACGCGGCCGACGAGCACCGCGACTACCAGCTGCTGGAACGCGACTTCGCGGCGGTCGGCGGCGACCCGCGGGTGATGGCGGCGACCAGTCCTAACGTCGGCTCCGCGGCGCTGTCCGCCTTCGTCTTCCACCGGGCCGGCCAGCCCGACCCGGTCGACCTGCTCGGGGCGCTCTTCGTCATCGAAGGCCTGGGCCTGCGGAAGGCGGCCGGCTGGGCCGGCCGGCTGGCCGAGAGCCTGGGACTGCGCGACGACCAGCTCAGCTTCCTCCGGTACCACGCCGTGGGTGACGCCGAGCACTTCCAGCTGCTGACCGGCGCGCTGCGCTCCGGACTGCTCGACGAGGCCGCGCTGACCCGCATCGCGGCGACCGCCCGGGTGACGGCGCGGCTCTACGCCCTGCAGCTGGAGGAGCTCGACCATGTCTGAGACCTCCCCCCTCTCCCTGTGGGACGTGATGGCCGCCGACCCGTCGATTCCGATGGACCGGGACACGCTGCGGCTGGTGATCAGCGATCAGCGGCTTCCCAGCCGTACCTTCCTTTACCCGTGGATCCGGGCGCTGTCCCGGGTGGCGGTCATGGTGATCGTCTGCGGGAAGCGGATCTGCCCGGTCCGGTTCTCGGCGCCCGCGTCCATGGACCGGATGTGCCTGTGGTTTTTGCGCCGGTTCGTGTCCCCCGCGGCCGTCTCGCTGCTGATCAGGCACTTCATCGTGGAGACGAACCTGCTGAACTTCTGCGCGCGTAACGCCGGCCTGCCGGGCGCGGTGGTCAGCCTGCACCCGGTCACGCTGTCCGACCTCGGCAACCGGGCGGTGATCGAGCATGACCTGAACGTCTACCGGGTGCTGTTCGCCCTCGGCTCGGCCGGGGGCACCGGCCCGGCCGCCGGGCCGGGCAGGCCGCGCTCCGGCGACCTCGACTTCGGGATGCTCGACGTTCCGGAAATCGACCCGGAGCCGGGCCGCCGGCTGCTCAACCTCGACATCCAGACCGCACTGTGCCTGATGAACGTCCCGTTCGCGCTCTGCCTGACCTCGCAGGAGTTCCGGCGGGCAGTGCACTCGCTGCGGCTCGACGTCTCGCTGCTGACCCTGCTGGCCACTCTCACCGGCGACGACACGTTCCTGAGCTGGCGCCCGGCGCTTCCCCCGGTCCGCGTCGACAGCAGTA
>DASWUW010001220.1:0-1940 GCA_036406335.1 Trebonia sp. | reverse complement strand
GATCGCGGTGCGCAGCGCGCCGGCGATCCTCATGCTGGCCACGTTCCCGGTGCCGCCGCCCGCTGTCACTGGCCGGGGTACGCCGGGTGCCACAGCCGCGCCGGCGCCGCGTTCCCGGCCGTGTCCTTCTCGTAGGCCTTGCCCCCGGGATAGCTGACCAGCTCGAACTGCATCCCCCAGGGCGCCAGGAAGTACTGCCAGCGCTGTCCCGCGGAAGCGTTCCGGCTGGCTACCGGGCCGGCCAGCAGCCGCACGCCCTGGCCCGCCAGGTAGGCGGCGGCCGCGTCGATGTCGTCGACGTAGAACGCGACGTGATGGCCGCCGAGGTCGCTGTTGCGCGGCTCGTCCCGCTGACCGTCATGGGGCTCGTACTCGAACACCTCGAAGTTCAGCCCGAACCCGCAACGGTAGAACCTGATCTCGCGCACGGCGCGGCGCGGGTCCACGTTGAGGTGGCCGAGCATCCAGTCGTCGTCGTGCCGCATCCCGGGCAGCGCGTAGACGAACTCGCAGCCGAGCACGTCGACCAGAAAATCGTGCGCCTGCGCCATGTCGGGCACGGTGATCCCGATGTGGTCGCCGCCGCGCAGCCCCGGTATACCCATGCGCTCTCCTTCGGACGAATGTATCCAATCTAAGGGAACGAGATCGATATTTGCCAGAACGAGCGGGACTTGCCGTTGAAATGTATGCAATTCGGGGTTAGCGTGGCGAGCATGCCACGCGTTAAACACCTGACGCCGGCCGCGGAGTGGAGCGAGCTGTCCACCACAGCGGCCGACTGGAAGGCAGCCGACCCCGCGCTGCTGGCCACGATGCTCGGCCAGCTGCACCTCATCCGCGCCTTCGAGGAGACGGTCCTCGAGCTGGCCGGCGAGGGCCTGGTTCACGGCCCCGCGCACTCCTCCGTCGGCCAGGAGGGCGGCGCGGTCGGCTCGATCGTGAGCCTGCGCTCCACCGACGCCGTCAACGGCTCGCACCGCGGGCACCACCAGTTCCTGGCCAAGGCGCTCACCCACGTGACCAAGGGCTCGCTGTCCCTCGACGACCTGGTGACCCCCGCGGTCGCCGAGGTGCTGCAGCGCACCCTGGCGGAAATCCTCGGCCTCGCCCAGGGGTACTGCGGCGGCCGCGGCGGGTCCATGCACCTGCAGTGGTTCGAGGCCGGGGCGCTGGGAACCAACGCGATCGTCGGCGGCGGCGTGCCGATGTCCGCGGGAAACGCCTGGGCCCAGCGGCATTCGCCGTCCGGCCCGGACGGCAGCGACCTTACCGTCACCTACTTCGGCGACGGCGCGGCCAACATCGGCTCCGTGCTCGAGACGCTGAACCTCGCGTCCGCCTGGAAGCTGCCGGTCTGCTTCTTCATCGAGAACAACGGCTACGCCGTCTCCACCACCGTCGAGGAGGCCACCGGCGAGCCCCGCCTGTCGGCGCGGGCACTCGGCTTCGGCGTCACCGCCTGGCGGGTGGACGGCATGGACCCCCTCGCGGTGCACCTGGTGATGGAGCAGGCGGCGCGGCGGCTGCGCTCCGGTGCGGGACCGGTTGTCGTCGAGGCCCTGGTCTACCGCTTCTTCCACCAGAACGGCTCGTACCCCGGGTCCGCGTTCGGCTACCGGACCAAGGAGGAGGAAGCCGGGTGGCGCGCGCGCGACCCGGTTGACCGGGTGGCCCGCGAGATGACCAGGCTCGGGCTGATCGACGAGACGGGCGTGGCCGCGGTCCGCGACCAGGCGGTCCGGGCGATGCGGGCGGCCGCCGCGGCGCTCGTCGAACCGGACCCGTCCCCCGGCGCCCGGGCCGGGCAGCGCCGCATCCGCCCGGGACTGTGGCCGGACCCGGCGTTCGTCAACGCCGGTATCCGCGGCGACCGGTCCGAGCTCGCCGGGGCCCGGACGGCCGAGCGCGGCTCCTTCGCGGGCCCGGTCCGGCGGGGG
>DASWUW010001219.1:0-6237 GCA_036406335.1 Trebonia sp. | reverse complement strand
ATAAGCCCGACCGGCTGGTCCAGGTCCAGTATCTCGCGCAGCGCCGGGTCGGCCAGGATGGCCGCCGGGTCGCGCAGGTCAGCCTGGAGGTAGGCGGTGCGCCCCTCGGGGGAGGAGGTAAGCAGCGCCCGCGCGTGCGCCAGCACCAGCGGGTCATTGTCGACGTACACCACCCGCGCCGAAGCCTGGGCCGCCTGGGCCACCTCGTGCACGTTGTCCGTGGTCGGCAGCCCGGTCCCGATATCGAGGAACTGCCCGATACCGGCCTCGGTCACCAGGTAGCGGACCGCCCGGCCGAGGAAAGCGCGGTTCTCCCGGGCCGTGATCCGGGTAGACGGAGCGACCTTGAGCACCGCGTCTGCCGTCTCGCGGTCCGCAGCAAAGTGATTCTTCCCGCCGAGGAAGTAGTCGTACATCCGGGCCGGGTGCGCCCGCGACGTATCGATCTCCGAAGACAGTTCAACCACTAGTCAGCTCCTCGCACCCAGGCGGCCGTACCGCCAGACGACCGCAGGCAGACGGCCTCAGCCAGTATCCCAGCTCCAGCCACCCAGATCACCCGCATCCGCCAGCGCCTGCTGCCCACTGGCGCCGCCCGTACGTTAGTCGGTTAGCGTCGTACCAGCATTTGTTCAAGGGGAGGCCCGTGGGGGAGTACGAGCTGTTCACGCTGGCGGTCGCGATCGCCATCGTGATGATCATCGGCCGGGCGGCCGCCAGCCGGCTCGAGGTGCCCGAAGCGATCGTGCTGCTCGTCCTGGGCGTGCTGGCCAGCCTCATCCCGCAGGTGCCGAACATCGACCTGCCCCCCAACCTGGTGCTGCTGCTGTTCCTGCCGCCGCTGATCTACAACGCCGCGTTCTTCTCCGCCCCCCGGGAGACCCGGGAGAACGCCGTGCCGATCACCGCGCTGGCCTTCGGCGCGACGGCGGTGACGATCATCGCCGTCGGGGCGGTAACCCGGCTGATCCTGCCCGCGGCGGGCTGGGCCGGCGCGCTGGCGTTCGCCTCGGCGGTAGCGCCGACCGACGCGGTCGCCGCCACCTCGGTCCTGACCCGGCTGGGGGCGCCGACCCGGATCGTCACCATCCTGGAGGGCGAGAGCCTCATCAACGACGGGGTCGCGCTGACCGCGTTCGGGCTGGCGGTAGAGGCGATGCAGCACCCGTTCACCTTCGGGCACGGCCTGGAGCGGCTGGTGGTGGTCGTGGCCGGCGGGATCGGCTACGGGCTGGTCGTCGCGCTGGTCATCGGCCGGATCCGCCGGCACGTCCGCGACCCCTCCCTCCAGGTGCTGATCTCGCTGGTCACCCCGTTCGTGGCCTACGTGCCGGCCGAGGAGCTGAACGTTTCCGGGGTGCTCGCCACCGTGGTGGCCGGCGTCTACCTGGGCACCCGGGCCGACGGCATGCTGCAGCCGGCCTCGCGGGCGGCCGGCGCGCTCTTCTGGCAGACGCTGGTCTTCCTGCTCGAGTCGGCGCTGTTCGTGCTGCTCGGCCTGGAACTGCGGGCGGTGGTCGGCCACCTGCCCGCCTCGCACTCGGCCGCCTGGCTGGCGGGCGCGGCCGCGGCCGAGGTGACGGTCGTCATCGTGATCCGGATGGCCTGGGAGCTGATCTCCTCCCCGCTGATCCGGCTGCTGCCCGGCCCGCACTCCGGGTTCGTGCGCAACCCGTGGCGGCAGCGGCTGGTCATCGGCTGGGGCGGCATGCGCGGCGCGATCTCCCTCGCGATCGCGCTGACGCTGCCGCTGACCATGGGCGGCCGGGTGTTCGCGGAGCGGGACACGCTGATCTTCCTGGCCGCCGTGGTGGTGGTGGTCACCCTGGTCGGCGAGGGGCTCACCCTTCCGCTGCTGCTGCGCGCGCTCGGGCTGGGGGAGGGGGAGCAGCAGCAGCGGCGCGAGGCGGCGGCCCGGGCCCGGGTCACCGAGGCCGGCCTGGCCCGGCTTGACCAGCTGGCCGAGGCGGGCGAGGTAGACGAGGACACCGCCAACGTGTACCGGCAGCTGTTCGAGCTCCGGCTGGAACGGGTCCGCGCGGTGCTCGGCGACCCCGGCGGCGACGGTCCGGCCGACACCAGCGGCTTCCGCGCCGAGCTGGTCCGCGCCCAGCGGGACAAGCTGGGCGAGCTGTACCGCGACGGCAAGATCAGCGACGAGATCCGCCGCTCGATCGCCGGCACCCTCGACCTGCAGGACCGCCGCCGGGAAGCGTGAGGCGGCGCCGCCCAGGCCGATGACCGTGCTAACCCCACCCCAGGGTCGGGTATCCGCACGGTGGATGCCGGGTTCGCGCCCGGCGAGCATAGAGAGGCAGGTGACCGGGACAGCCGGGCACCGCAGCTCAGCGGAGGAATTCCGATGCCCGTACTGAATGCCCGTGCTCCTTCCCCGCAGTCGGCACCCCTGAGGTTCCTGGTCCGGCCGCGGGAGTACCGCCGCCCCCGCCTGTGGGTGCGCGTGCGGGTCGCCTGCGGCGTCTTCAACGTCGCCCTGGGCGTCCTGATCCTGGCCTCGGTGCGCTGGCTGGGGCCGCTGGCCTGGCTGGCCGCGCTGCCGCTGGCGGGAGCGGCGCTGATCTTCTGGACCGCACACCGGTTGCAGGCCAGTGCCGGCGATCCCGGCTGATGGCCCTGGCCGGTGCGGTCATTCCCTCAAGGTCGGCCTTGCTGAGGTTTCAACCTTGCCCCTGTTCGGATGACGATTTCGGGGTAGCCCGGACGGAGCGCAGGTTCCCGCCGCGCCTGCGTGACTCTCCCGGCGGCGTTAGTGGAAGAATGCGGAAACGTGAATACTGCTCAGCTTGAGAAGGTCAAGTCCGGCCGCGGCTTCTTCGCCGCCCTCGACCAGAGCGGCGGCAGCACGCCCAAGGCGCTCGCCGAGTACGGCATCGAGAAGGACCGCTACCACTCCGACGACGAGATGTACGACCTCGTCCACGCAATGCGCACCCGGATCGTCACCAACCCGGCGTTCGACGGCTCCCGGGTGCTCGCCGCCATCCTGTTCGAGCAGACTATGGAACGGTCGGTCGAAGGCGTGCCCACCGCGCAGTACCTGTGGGAGACCAAGAACGTCGTCCCGTTCCTCAAGGTCGACCTGGGACTGGCCGACCAGCAGGACGACGTCCAGCTGATGAAGCCGATCACCACCCTGGACGACCTGCTGGAACGGGCGGTCCGGCACGGGATCTTCGGCACCAAGATGCGCTCGGTGATCGCCGACGCCAACGAGACGGGCATCGCCGCGATCGTGGACCAGCAGTTCGAGTACGGGACGCGGATCCGCGCCGCGGGCCTGGTGCCGATCCTCGAGCCCGAGGTCAGCATCGGCAGCCCGCACAAGGCGGAGGCCGAGACGCTGCTGCGGGACGCCATCGCCAAGCACGTCGACGCGCTGCCGCCGGCTGCCCGCATCATGCTCAAGGTCACCATCCCGGCCCAGGCCGGCCTGTACGGCGAGCTGGCGGCCGACCCCCGGGTGCTGAAGATCGTCGCGCTGTCCGGCGGCTACGACCGGGACGAGGCCTGCGCGCTGCTGGCCAAGGACCCGACGCTGATCGCCAGCTTCTCCCGGGCGCTGCTGGAGGGGCTGACCGAGCAGCAGACGGACGCGGAGTTCACCGCCGCGCTCGGGGCCACGATCGAGCAGGTCTACCGGGCCTCGGTCGACAAGCAGCCTGCCTGACCCGCTACCAGCGGGGGATCTTGCGCTCGTAATCCGGGACGACATGGCGCATGTAGCCGGTGTCGTCCCGGTTACGCAGCCCGCTGGCCAGGTACTGCTCGTGCAGCCGGCCCAGGGCGTCCCGGTCCAGCTCGACCCCGAGCCCGGGACCGGCAGGCACGCCAAGCGAGCCGCCGCTGAACGTAAACGGGGTGCCCGTCACCACGTCCTCGGTCTTCCACGGCCAGTGGGTGTCGCAGGCGTAGGTCAGGTTGGGCGTGGCCGCCGCCAGGTGCACCATCGCGGCCAGGCTGATGCCCAGGTGCGAGTTGGAGTGCATCGACAGTCCCAGCCCGAACGTGTCGCAGATGGCCGCCAGGTTCGCCGACCGCCGCAGCCCGCCCCAGTAATGATGGTCGGACAGGATCACCTGCACCGCGTTGAGCCGGACGGCGGGCGCCAGGTGGGCGAACGACACCACGCACATGTTGGTGGCCAGCGGCATCAGCGGCCCGTGCCGGGACACCTCGGTCATGCCCTCGAGGCCCGGCGTCGGATCCTCCAGGTACTCCAGCACGCCGTCCAGCTGCTTGGCCACGTTGAGCGCGGTCCCGGGACCCCAGGCGGCGTTCGGGTCCAGCCGCAGCGGGTGGTCGGGGAAGGCCTCGCGTAGGGCCAGGATCGCCTCGATCTCTTCCTCCGGCGGGAAGACGCCGCCCTTGAGCTTGAGCGCGGTGAACCCGTAGCGGTCGACCATCCACCGGGCCTGGGCCACGATCCCGTCCGGGTCGAGCGCCGCGCCGAACTGGTCCGGTACGCCGCCGGGATGCCCGGCCCACTTGTAGAACAGGTAGGCGGAGAACGGCACCCGGTCGCGGACGGCGCCGCCCAGCAGGTCGGAAACCGGGCGGCCCGCCGCCTTGCCCTGGATATCCAGGCAGGCCACCTCGAACGGGGAGAACACCCGGTCGGCGGCGGCGCTGTCCCCGATCAGCCCGGATGCAATCACCGTGTCGGGCGGGGCGAGCGCCAGCACCCGGTGGTAGATCTCCGTCGTCTGGTGGACGTCGGCCCCGATGACGGCCTGGGCCGTCGCCTGCAGCGCGGCCAGGTGCTGCTCGTCCGCGTAGGTCTCGCCCAGCCCGGTCAGCCCCGCGTCGGTGGTCACCTCGATGATCGCCCGCAGCGCGAACGGCTCGTGCACGCCCACCGAGTTCAGCAGCGGCGGATCCGCGAACGCGACCGGCGTGATCGTCACGCCGGCAATGCGGATGCTTCCGGTGGTCATCGCGTTTCTCCCGCTCTCGTCTAGCATCCTGGCCCGTCGTCGACCCCCACCGCTTCTGCCCACGATCGCGGGCCGTACGCGGCCAGCGGCTGCCCCATTTGCCCCAGCCCTATCGGCCAGGGATTAGCGGTTCGACTTTGACCGCCCACAGCGGCCAATCTCTAACCGCTAACCGGAACCGCGCTGCGCACCGGGTCAGGGATCGCCCCGAGCCCGGCGGCCAGGAGGCGCGCCAGCTCCTCGACGTGCTCGGGGGCCACGTCGGTCAGCGGCGCCCGGACCCCGCCGGTCGAGTACCCGGAGAGCTCGACCCCGGCCTTGATCAGCGAGACGGCATACCCGTTGCCCTTCGCCCGCAGCCGGCCCAGCGGATGGTAGAAGGTCCGCTCGAGGGCGTCCAGCGTCGCCAGGTCGCCGCTTTCCAGCGCGTCGTAGTAGGCCAGCGCCACCCGCGGCGCGAACGCGAACGCGGCCGAGGAGTACAGCGGCACGCCGATCGCGCGGTAAGCGCGCTGCGTCACCTCCGCCGTCGGCATCCCGTTGAAGAAGAGGAACGGGCGGTCGCTCACGTGGTCCCGCACCGCCCGCACGATCCGGATCATCAGGTCCAGGTCCCCGGCGCCGTCCTTGAACCCGATGACCTGCGGCATCCGGGCCACCGCGACCGCGCTGTCCTCGTCGAACCGGGCGTTAGCCCGGTTGTAGACGATGGCGGGCAGGTCCTCCCGGGTAGCGTCGCGCACGTAGCGGACCAGGCCGGCCCCGCTCGCCTCGGTCAGGTAGGGCGGCAGCAGCAGTATCCCGTCGGCCCCGGCTGCGGCCGCCAGGTCGGCGAACCGCCGCGCGGTGCGCACCGGCCCGCCCGCCCCGGCGAACACCGGAACCCGGCCTCCGGCCGCCGCTACGGCGGCCCGCACGACCTCGGCGTACTCGCCCGGCTCGAGCGCGCTGAACTCCCCGGTCCCGCAGGCGGCGAACACCCCGCCGGCGCCCGCGTCGATCCCGCGTCCGACGTGCGCCGTGAGCTCATCCAGGTCGACCTCCCCGTCCTCGTCGTAGGGGGTGACGGGAAAGAACAGCAGTCCGGTGAACATGCCTCCATGCTAGATTCGGCATCGATTCACGTCCAACGCTAAAATGCTGGCCACTGATACAGAAATTGAATCGATGTTCACGCTCGCGCAGCTAGCCGGCTTCGTCGCCGTCGCCGAGGAACTGCACTTCGGCCGGGCCGCCGCGCGGCTGCACCTGACCCAGCCGCCGCTCAGCCGCCAGGTCAGGC
>DASWUW010001218.1:0-1585 GCA_036406335.1 Trebonia sp. | reverse complement strand
CTGTCGAGAGCGCTGCCGACTGAAGCGTGGCTCAACTTTGGCGAGCTGGGCAGTTAAAGGTCGTATCCCGTCGCTGTGCTGGTGTGCGTGCGGCTCGCCGGGGTGGTCCAGGCAGCGGTGTCCGGGGCGGGCTGGGCCGCTGTCCAGCCCGGGGCCTGCTTGATCCGGTGGTGGCGGCGGCATTTCGGGTTGGTGTTGCACTCGCAGGTGGGACCGTCGGGATACGGGACGGTGTGGTCGATATCGCAGCAGACCGCCTGGGCGTTGCAGGCGGGGGCAGCGCAGGTCTGGTTGCGGGCGCGCAGCAGGTGCCTGAGCTTGCGGCTGGGAATGTAACGGTCCTCCGCGTGGCGGTGGACGCAGCTGTCCCGGGCGATCGGTTCCAGGGTGATGTCGAGGCGGTGCAGCAACTCGAGCAGCTGGGCGGCCTGCGGGGGACCAGGGCCGTCGCGGGGACCGTCGCCGTCGCTGGCGCCCGGCCAGGGACGGCGGCCGGCCGCACAGCCGTGAGCCAGGGCGGTGCCGTCGGGGGCGGTGATCGTCATGCACCATCGGGTCCTGGGATGCCCGGCCGCGGCCTGGACCAGGGCGCGGGTCTCGTCGGCGTCCAGCAGGCCCCAGCCGGCCGCCTGGGCCGGAGCGGTACCCCAGCCGAGCAGCGTGCCCGCCGGGACCAGCAGGTTGATCACCGCCGGGACTGGGCCCGGACCGAAGCGGTCGCCGCCCGGATCGTCGGCCGCTTGGCCGCGCTGGACGTCCGGCTGCCCGTGGGCGGGCTTGATGCGGTCGAGGGGATCGCGGCCCTGGGTGAGATCGATCAGGACCAGGGCCCGCAGCCGTCCCAGGGGGCCGTCCACGAGGCCGGAATCATGCAGCCGGGCGGCGATGGCATCGATGTGGGCCTTGGCGGCGATCACGTCGGCGGTGTCGAGTTCACGGCCCGCCAGGGAAGCGTTCCCGGATCCCTCCCGGCGGGTCTCCACCCGCTGGTCCAGCTGCCGGGCCAGCTCCTTGCGGGCCCGGACGACCTCGGGGGCGAGCTTCATCTCCAGGGCGGCGGCCTTGCGGGCCAGCTGGTCCGGGCGCTTGCTGGCGGCGACGGCGGCGAGGACTTCGTCGGCTTGGGCGGCGTCGCCGTCGGTGAGGCCGGCGGTGTGCGCGGCGATCGTCATGGCCCGGCCGAGGTCGATCGTGCCCTCGGCCATGCCGGCCAGCGTGCGGGGCAGCCGGGCGGTCAGCTCCAGGGCGGTGTCGATCCGGGCGCCGGCGTACGCGCCGGTCTCCACCAGCTCGAAGGCCAGCTCTTCGCCGGGGAACTCCCCGTCCCGGCAGCCGGCCGGCTTCCCGGCGGCCCGGGCCGCCTCGAACTGGGCCCGCCGCCGGCGGCCGAACTCCGCGATCATCACCGTCTGCTGGTAATCAGCCAGGTTGGCCAGGCGCCGGGCGGCCTGCAGCGCGCCGGTCAGCTCGTCATCGGTCAGGCCGCCAGGACCGGAGACGGCCTGCGCGGTGAGCGCCGCCAGTACCGGCCCGGGTGGCAGCGCGTCGACCGCCTGGTGCTGGCCGAACGCCGGGCCGACGGCCT
>DASWUW010001217.1:0-4570 GCA_036406335.1 Trebonia sp. | reverse complement strand
CCTCGCCCAGTACCTCGCCCAGCAACCGGACGTCCCGGCGCATCAGCGCGGGCAGCCCGGCCGAATCGCGTTCCCGGCCGGTCCCGCCGGGGCCGTCCGGCTCGCCCGCACCCTTGGCGGGCCCGCCCGTCACATCACTCGCATAGGTACTCACGACGTGAGCCTAACCACCAGCCGGCTAACCCAACCGTCCGCGGGGGTTACCTTTGCGTGTGACCTCGGCATCGAGAACCCGGCCGCCCGGAAAACGCGGCCACGTCTCGTTGTGAACGTCATTTCGAATGAACAGCCGGGGCGGTCGTATCCCGCGGTGATCATTTGGCTGGCTACCGGGTGCAATCCCGCCGCAAGTGGCCCGCGCAGGGGCCAACCTGCCCTAGAGTCGTGGCGATGAGCGAATTCGCCGCCCCAATGCCCGTCCTCGCCAGATACGCGGTCATGGTCGATGTCGGGTATATCTACGCGGCCGCAGGCGAGTTGCTCTTCGGCACCAGCGCCCGCCGCGACTACCGGGTAGACGCGGTCGGTCTCATCCAGGCGATTACCAAGCATACCGATGAGCTGCTGCGCGGCGAACTGCTCCGGGTCTACTGGTACGACGCCGCCCGCGACCGGGTGCCCACCATCGACCAGCGCGTGGTCGCTCAGATGGCCTGGGTCAAGCTCCGGCTGGGCAACCTGAACGCCCGCGGCCAGCAGAAGGGCGTAGACGCCAACATCCGCGCCGACATGGAAGCCCTGGCCCGGCACCGCGCGATCACCGACGCGGTACTGGTCGCGGGTGACGAGGATATGGTGCCGGCCGTGGAGGCCGCGCAGGCCTACGGCGTCCGGGTCCACCTGTGGGGCATCGAACCCCCGTACGGAACCAACCAGGCCGAGCGGCTGGTGTGGGAATCGGACACCGTGGACGTGCTCGACTCCGCGTTCGTCCGCCCGTACTTCACCCGGAACCCGGCGGCCGAGGCTTCCCGGACCGACGCGCAGCCCGTCGTCCCGTCCCCGGCCCAGCTTTTCGGCGAGCACGGCACCGGCCCGAGCCCGCGGCCGCGGCCGCCGGTTCAGCTCGGCGGCCGGAACCCGCACCTGTCGCAGACGGGTCCCATCCACATGTCCAGGACCGGCCCGATGCCGAGCCTCGGCCCGGACCGGCGGCACGTCGAAGAGGCCGGCGAGCACGTCGCGCACAAGTGGATCCTCACCCGCGGCGCGGACAACATCCGCGACCTGCTGCCGGGCCCGATCCTGCCCCCCGTCATCGACAAGGAACTGCTGGTCGAGGCGGAGAAGGAACTCGGTCAGTCGCTGCGCCCCTATCAGGAGGCCCGCGAGTGGCTGCGCGACGCGTTCTGGGCCCGGGTGCACCGCGAGTTCGGCATCGGAGTCGGCAAGTCCCGTGGCTGAGGGGCCCAGGCCGGTAACGGTGGACGTTTAGGCACATCCCCGTGTGCCCGAACGACCACTTTGCCGCGGGGGCGGCATCGACCTGGGCAGGGGTATGAGGAGAATCGCTTGGCTGGTGGCGGCGGTCGTGGTCGTGCTCGGCGCCACGGGGCTGGCCATCCTGCGCGGCACGGACCAGACCGGCCCGCCCGCTAGCGCGAGCACGGCTCAGCCGGCCAAGGCGGGCGCGACGAGCACCCGGACCTACTCGGTGACGGTCGCGGGCCTCAAGCGCAGTTACGAGGTGATCGCGCCGGCCCAGGGGCTGCCCAGGTCGGCACCGGTCATCGTCATGCTGGCCGGCTACGGGGCCACGGTCGCCCAGGAGATCAGCCGGGACCAGCTCGTGCCCTACGCCGCGGCCGGCCGGGCCGAGGTTGTCTACCCGGTCGGCCTGGGCAAGTCGTGGAACGCCGGCGGGTGCTGCGGCTACGCCGGTACCCACCAGGTGAACGACCTGGCCTTCCTGAAGGCGGTGGCGGCCAAGGTCAACCCGGAAAAGACGCGGCCGGCCTACCTGGTCGGGTACAGCAACGGCGCGCGGCTGGCCTGGCGGGTGGTCTGCACCGACCCGGGTCTGTTCAACGGCTACGCGACGGTGAAGGGCGTACCCCAGCCCGGCTGCGCGGTCGGCCAGCCGGTAACGCTGGTCCAGCTGGCCTCGGTCGACGATCCGGAGATCCCGTACCGTCCGGGAGACCACGGGCTGGAACCACTGCCGGTTACCACGCTGATAGGACGGGTCCGCGCCGCGGACAAGTGCCCGGCCAAGCCGGCCGCCACCCGGGCCGGCGGGCTGACGCTGACCACCTGGTCCGGCTGCGGGGCCGGCACCCGCCTCGCGTTCGCGGTGTGGGCGAAAGGCGTGCACTCCTTCCCCCGCCCGCCGGTCAGCAAGCCGGCCGCGGCGCAGGTCATCTGGGCCTTCTTCACCCAGACGGCGCTGGCCCCGGTCCCGTCGTTACAGGGCGGGCAGCCGCATCCGCATGACGGTGCCGCCGCGGGGAGCGGGCTCGGCGGTGATCGTGCCGCCGTGGCCGGCCACGATCTCGCGGACGACAGCCAGGCCCAGACCGGAGCCGGGGGCCGAGCGGGACGGCAGGGCCCGGTAGAAGCGGTCGAAGACAAACGGCAGGTCGTCGTCGGCGATGCCGGGACCGTGATCCCGCACGGTGACCTCGCCGCAGGTCACCCGGAGCACCACCGGGCCCTCCGGCGGGCCGAACTTGACCGCGTTGTCCAGCAGGTTCTTCAGCGCGACGCGCAGCCGGTCGGCGCTGCCCGCCACCGTCCCGCCCGCGAGGTGGACGGCGAACTCGGTCTTGGGCCAGTCCCGCCTCGCCGCCTCCAGGGCATCGGCGGCGACGGCGTTCAGCTGGACCGGGAACCGGTCCGCGGCGGGCGGCTCGCCCCGGGCGAGGTCGGTCACGCTGGCGACCAGCCGGCTGAGCTCGGCGACCTGATCGGTGACCCGGGCCAGCACCTCCTGACGTTCCCCGGCGGGCAGGCCCGGGTGCTCAGTGAGTACGTCGACGTTGATCCGCAGGCTGGCGAGCGGGGTCCGCAGCTCGTGGCTGGCGTCGCTGACCAGCCGCCGCTGCGCCTCGAGGGACCGCTGCAGCGCGCCCAGCATGGCGTTGAACGCCCCGGCGAGACGGCCGAGTTCGTCCCGGCGGCCGACCTCCACCCGGCGGCCGGGATCACCGGTCAGCGAGACCTCCTCCGCGACGCTGGCGAGCCGGGCGACCGGCGCCAGCCCGGCCCGGGCCACGGCCCAGCCGAGCACCGTCGCGACCAGCACGCCGACCGCGCTGAGGATCGCCAGCGTCGCCCCGACGCTGGTTACCTCCTGGTCGCTGGCGCCGAGCGGCTCAGCCACCTGGACGGCGACGCCGGGCCCGAGGGGCTCGGTAAGGACGATGGCCCGGGTCCCGTCGACCCTGGCCACGGTGGAGAACGCGGCCGCCCGCCCCGCGGCCACGTCGATGGCTGTCTCGCTCGGCGTGAGCAGCCCGGCGTCGCCCGGCGGCGACCAGACGACGCCGGCCGAGGTGATCAGCTGGGTGTAGGCCAGCACCCCGAACCCGGACGAGTGCGGCGGGACCCAGTCGTCCGGCAGGCGGCCGTGGTACTGCCGGGCCAGGTGCTGCACCGAGTCCGCCCGGGCGGCCGCCGCCGCCCGGACCTGGTTCTGCAAGTCGGTGCGGATCGCGAGGAAGGCGACCGCGGTGATAGCGAGGGCCACGGCCGCCACCGCTCCCGCCGCCACCAGGGTGAACCGCCTCTGCAGGGTCAGGCGGGTTTTCACGCGCCGGCCCGGAGGACGTAGCCGATGCCGCGCACGTTGTGCAGCAGGCGCGGCAGGCCCCCGGCCTCCAGCTTGCGCCGCAGCAGCGCGACGAAGACCTGCAGCGCGTTTGACGCGGGGGCCTCGCCGTAGCCCCATACCCGGTCGGTGATGACGTCGTAGCTGAGGACCTGCTCGGCGTTGCGGACCAGCAGCTCGAGCAGGGCGAACTCGATCCGGGTGAGGGTGAGGGGAGCCCCGGAGCGGCTGACCATCCGGGCGGTGAGGTCGAGGGTCAGGTCGGCGTAGCCGAGCCGGTCGCGGACCGGCTGGGTCCGCCGGAGCAGCGCGTTGACCCGGGCCAGCAGCTCGCGCAGCGCGAACGGCTTGACCAGGTAGTCGTCGGCGCCCGCTTCGAAGCCCGCGACCCGGTCGTCGACCGCGTCCCGCGCGGTGAGCAGCAGGACCGGGGTGGCGTGACCGCGGCTGCGCAGCGCCCGGCAGGTATCCAGCCCGTTCAGCATGGGCATGAGGACGTCCAGGACGATCAGGTCGGCCGGCGCCCGGGCGACCGCGGTCAGTGCCTCGGCCCCGTTGGCCGCCGTGGTGACCGCGTAGCCCGCGTACCCGAGGGCGCGCCGCAGCGAGTCGCGCACGTCCGCGTCGTCGTCTACCACCAGCAGCCGCTGCACCTGCTCAGTGAAGCGAGCGAGCCTGCGAGAAGGCTGCACTACAAGGTCGGCCGGGACGGGAACGGGATGCTGGCCCAGTTCCTGAACGCGGCCGGGCAGGGCTACTGGATCGACACCTACGTCTTCTACGTCGTGGCCGGCGCACTGG
>DASWUW010001216.1:0-3615 GCA_036406335.1 Trebonia sp. | reverse complement strand
CGGCGTGCCCGCCGTGCTGAGCCAGTTCCCGCAGCATATGGAGATAGATCCAGCGCAACGGAAGCGGGCCGCGCCGGTTACCGGAGACCAGGTCGTCCAGTCCCAGGGAGGCAGCGGCCCGGCGTGACGCCGCGCAGGCCTCGCGGTGCGCCTGCTGGACGGCGGCGATGGTGTCGGCGTCGTCCAGTTCGAACGACTCGTCCGGGGACGCGGGGATGCCGATCTCGGCCCGCGACCGGCCGGTGACGGCCGCGTCGAACCAGACCTTCTCGACGAAGGTCGCGTGTTTAACCAGGCCGAGCAGCGTGGTCCGCGAGGCCACCAGGGACCGGCGGGCCTGCTCTTCGGTCAGCCCGTCCAGGCAGCGGTTGAGGTCGCCGCGGTGCTCGTCGAGGAACACTTCGAACTGAAGCCGGAGCGGCTGATTGAGGACGTCCTCGGTGGACACATCCGGAAGCGAAGGCATGAGGGGGAGCCTGGCAGAATCACCGCCCTGATGCCAGCGACTTAGCAGCGGGACGGCTCGGCCTCGTGCCGGAACCACAGCCCGGGCACCACCCGCCCGTCGGGCAGCGTGTAGGTGCCGGTTTCGGAGGTCAGCGTGAACCCGGCTCGGGCCAGCGCGCCGATGCACGGGGCGTTGTCCTGCTCGGTGCGGGCAAAGACGCGGGCGATGCCGAGGTGCTGGTGGGTGAACTGGGCCAAGCCGGCGAACAGGCTGGGTCCGAGGCCCCGGCCGCGGTACCGGGGAGCCAGACTGCCGCCGATCTCGCCCGTGTTCTGATCGCACCAGGTGGAGCCGGCCAGCTGGCCGTCGTCGGGGTTGATCGCGATCAGCCGCCAGCCCCCTTGTTGGTCCGGCTGCCGCAGGAGCCGCCCGCGCCCCGGCTGGGACGTCAGCAGGCGTTCCCGGCGTCTTTCCGGCACGACGGATTCCGGCCTCCACCCGAGCCAGCGCTGAGCGCGGGAATCGCTCGCCCCGGCCAGCATCATCAGGTAGTCGGCGGCCCTGGGCGTCTGCAGCCGCAGTCCCGGCATCTGCAGCACGTGCCGGCGCCCGTCGCACCGAGACGGCTCCGGCGCGTACCGGACGGACCGCACGGCGGTGCGGAGCACTCCTGGTGTCCGCGGCAGGCTCGGCATGGCACGTCAAATTACCGGAACGGTTCCGGCGAAATCCAGGAAAGCCAGCGAGACCCGCGCAGCGATAGGGTCGGGGGATGCGCGGTTCGGTCACGGTTCATATGGCGGCCCCCCCGGACCAGGTCTGGGACGTGGTCAGCGACGTCACCCGGGTCGGTGAGTTCAGCCCGGAGACATTCGAGGCGGAATGGCTCGGCGGCGCCGCCGGCCCCGCGGCGGGGGCGCGCTTCCGCGGTCATGTCCGGCGCAACGGCCGGGGCCCGGTCTACTGGACGGTCTGCACGGTAACCGCGTGCGAGCCGGGCCGCGAATTCGGCTTCGCGGTCGGCGGCCCGCGCGACACGGTCGTGAACACCTGGCACTACCGGCTGGACCCCAGCGCGGACGGGACCGCGGTCACCGAGTCGTTCGAGCTGCCCGCCACGCTGCCCGTCCGCCTGTACTGGATGATCGCCGGGCGGGCGCGCGGCCGTACCAACGAGAACGGCATGCGGGCCACCCTGGAAAAGATCAAGGCAGTGGTCGAAGCCGCCGGCCCGGCCCGGTAGCCGTGGCAACGTGGAGCTCGGCGCTGACCGCGGACGAGTTCGCGGCCATCCGCGGCGCCGGTTTCGAACCCGTCGGCCAGGTATTCGGGGCGGCCGTCTACACCGCCGGGTCTTCCAGCGGGTACGGCTGTACCGGAGCGGCGGGATCGTCCGGCGGCCAGTCTCCGCCCGGGCCGGAGATTCAGGTGTCCGGGCGGGGCGGCCCGGGTTCCTACGACTCGCTGGCGCAGGCCATGGATCAGGCCCGGCGCACCGCGGTGGACCGGATGACGGCCGAGTGCGGGCAGCTGGGCGGGCACGGCGTGGTCGGCGTCCGCGTGTCCCGGGGCCCGTTCCTCCTCGGCGGGACGCAGTTCATCGTGATCGGCACGGCGGTGCGCGCGGCCGGGGCCGGGCCCGGACTGCCGGTGCCGTTCACCTCGGACGTGTCCGGGCAGGATTTCGCCAAGCTGATCACGATGGGCTGGGTGCCGGCCGGGCTTGTCCTCGGCCTGTCCATCGGGACGCGGCACGACGACCGGGACACCGCCCGCCAGGCGCGCTGGAACGCGGGCAACACCGAGATGACCGGCTGGACCGGCCTGGCCAGTCA
Source organism: Trebonia sp. (assembly GCA_036406335.1). Taxonomy (GTDB): domain Bacteria; phylum Actinomycetota; class Actinomycetes; order Streptosporangiales; family Streptosporangiaceae; genus Trebonia. Next base: position 1,332 of record DASWUW010001216.1, on the reverse strand, counting down.
GGTCCGGCACGACGCCCGGCAGCAGCTGGAACGCGACATCGAGCGCCTCGGCGGTGAGGGCGCGGTCATCACCGCCATGCCGCTGCGGGTGCGCCGGCGGCAGTGCCCGGCCACCGCCGCGGTCGGCCGCTTCGACCACGTCGCGGAGGCCGCCTTCCTCGGGACCGCCGTCGTCCGCTTCTCCCGCCGCCCGCAGCCCCACGACGGCCCGGCGCTGGCCATCATGTCGCTCGACCCGCAGCGACGCCAGGCCGCCCGGATCCGGATCTAGGCGATCGGGGGTGGAGCCGGGGAATGCGGCCGGCCGGAGCCTGTCGCGATCTGAGACAAGAGCGGGTGACCGCTGTGTCAGGATCGAGCCACCAAGCTACGGACCGCAAGCCGGAATGGGGAACTGTGAGCGAGTCGGAGAGCACGTCGCAGCAGGCGACTGAGCTGACTGTTGCCCTGGATATGCCGTCGGCGCGAGTTCTCGCCGACCAGGCGTCCGTCGTGCAGGATCTGCAGTACGTCATGGACTGCTGCCGGCGGCTGCTCGCGGTGCTGTCCAGCCCCGAAGAGGGCCGGGACGAGATCGTGCCGCTGGCGTTGTGGTCGTCCGCGGTGGTGGCCTACGGCCGCTGCTTCGGCGCCGACGGGAAGTCTGGTCTGACGGTAGAAGACGTACGGGGCCTGCCGCTGGAAGGCGAGGTCTTCCACTTCCACCAGTGGATCATCGGGGAACGCGACCTGCTGACCGGGCACCCGGCCGACCCGTTCGAGGCGGCCAAGATCGGGGCCGCTCTCGCCCCGGCCGCGCTGAAGCTGCGGCGCCGGGTACAAGGCATCGCGGTCTTCGCCACCAGCCGGGTCCTGATCGACGCCACCGGCGTGCGGCAGCTGGGCGGCCTGGCCTCGGAACTGGCTAAGCGGATCGCGGGCAGGGCGCAGACCCAGCAGGACTCGGTTCTCTCCGACGCCCAGAAGCTGAACATCGACACCCTGTACGCGGCGCCGCCGCTGCAGACGCAGCCGTCCTGAGCGGCGTCCCGTCCTAGCCGAATGGCGGGGCGCCTGCCTGACTTTCTGACCAGGAATGGCGAGCCTGAGGCAGTGCCGCTGTGATGTAGCCCGCCTGCCGCGGCTGAGCTGGTGTGACTCGCCGTCGCTAACTGGCACCCGCCGCCCGTTCGCTCCGAGTTCTTACGTCTTCACCCGAGCTCTTGACGGCACCCCTGCGAGCGGCTAATTTCACGACATAAATTAAGTCTCGTCTTAATTCAGGTTCCAGCATTTGCCCCAGTACCCCTGAGGTCGAAGGAGACCGTCATGGCGCTGATGGCGCGACCCGCG
>DASWUW010001215.1:0-4254 GCA_036406335.1 Trebonia sp. | reverse complement strand
ACCTGTACCGCAACAGCCTGGGCTGAGACCCGGCCCCGGTACGATCAGCCCTGAGCGTTCAGGCCGGGGCCGGTCAGGCCGGGGCCGGTCAGGCGGGACCGGTCAGGCCGGGGTGGCCGGGGTGGCGGTCCGGCGGATGCGCGACGCCGGGGTGCGGCGCTTGCCCCGGACGTACACCAGCGCCTGCTTGCCGTCGCCCGGACTGCGCCGCTCGATCTCGAACAGCGTGGTCGCCTTGATCAGGTCGCTCAGCTTGCCGTAGCCGTAGCTGCGCGAGTCGAAGTCAGGGCGCTGGTTGGTGATGATGTTGCCGATCGACGACAGCGGCGCCCATCCGTCGTCGTCGGACGCGGCCTCGGCCGCGTTGCGCAGCAGGCTGACCAGCGCGGCGTCGCCCTTGAGCTGAGCCGCCGGGGCCGGCGCGGGCCGCGCGGGCGTAACGTCAGCGGCGTCCGGGCCGGAATCGTCACCGGAGTCGGCAGTGGTGTCCGCCTCGGCCCGGGCGAACTCAGCGTCGGCAAAGCGCAGGTTCTCGACGTAGATGAATTTGTCACACGCGGCCACAAATGACTTCGGAGTCTTCCGCTCGCCGAATCCGTAGACGGTCTGCCCGGACTCGCGCAGCCGCTGGGCCAGCCGGGTGAAGTCGCTGTCGCTGGAGACGATGCAGAACCCGTCGAACCGCCCCGAGTAAAGCAGGTCCATGGCGTCGATGACCATGGCCGCGTCGGTGGCGTTCTTGCCCCGGGTGTAGGCGAACTGCTGGATCGGCTGAATCGACTGAGCTAGCAGCTGGTCCTTCCAGCCGCGCAGGTTCGGGCCGGTCCAGTCACCGTAGGCCCGCTTGACGTGCGCGGTGCCGTACTTGGCCACCTCGGCCAGCAGCCCCTCGGTGATAGACGGCTGGGCGTTGTCGGCGTCGATGAGCACCGCGAGCCGGGCAGTGTTTTCCGTGGGCATGGCGTCGATTATCCCCGATGGCCGCCCGGTGCGCGGCCCAGTCGAGATAGCGCGGTCATGCCGCGGGGTATCTGGGGCATCTTGCCGCTGCTCGCTTAGCGAACGGCTCACTGCCCGCCGTTCGGCCAGCTTGGTCGTCCCGGTTTCCGCCAGCAGCGGGGGTGTGGCCCGGAGGGTATCGCCATTCTGTCCCGGGGCGCCGCCAGGCCGTGCGTTCGGGATAATGATCTTTGCTGGGGAATGTCCATTGTGCCGGTACACAGGGGGTAACCGTCGCAGCCGAGGAATGGTCCTCGCTTTCCTCGGCGCCTGCGCATGATGCGTTTCTTGCACTGAGGGCAGATCGCCGGCGTGATGTCGATGCCCGCGGGGGAACGCACCTGGACAGCGTTGGCCCGGATGAGTTCTATAAGGAACGGTGATTCGTGCCCGGTGCGGGTGAGCAGGAGCACGGACCGCCGTGCCCGGGTGAGCGCGACGTAGAACAGGCGTCGTTCTTCCGCATGGGAAAATGAGTCCGGGGCGGCCATCGCCAGTTGCAGTAGGGGGTCATCCTCTACCGTGCTCGGAAACTTGCGGGCTTCGAGGCCGAGGACAACGACGTAGTCGGCTTCCTTTCCTTTCGAACCGTGGACGGTATTGAATTCTACCGTGAGGTGGGAGAACCTGGCGCTGAGCACCGAGGGAACGTCGTCGCGGCCCAGCCGGTACCGGCTCAGTATCAGGACGGTCGCCGACGAATCGAGTGCCTTGTCGAGCCGCGCGCAATATTTCCAGACGGCACCGTCGTATTCTGAATGGTCTTTCAGCCCGATCGCGATTAGCGACTCGCCGGGTTCCGGGGCGCTGGAACGGACCCGCTTCTTCAGCTGTGCCGGATTTTCCATCACGAACGATCCGGCGACGTCGCACAGCGACTGAGGTGAGCGGAAGGTCCGGCTCAGCCAGACGGTCTTTGCGTCCCCGAACCATTCCGAGAAACGAGTCAGCACGCCGAGGTCGGCCCCGGCGAATCTGTTGATCGACTGCCAGTCATCACCGACGGCGTACAGATAGCTGCCCGGTCGCTTCAGCAGCGCGCGTACCAGCGCGGCGCGGGCGCTGCTGGCGTCCTGCATCTCGTCCACCATGACGACCCGGTACGGGCTCACCCAGCGCTGTGACTCGATGTGGTCGGTGGCGAGGTTGAGCATGTCCTCAAAGTCGATCTGGTGGTTTGCCCGAAGCTCACGGTCCCAGGCGGCGCTGACCGCGTCGAGCAGGCGCAGGAACAACCTGCTGCGCAACTGGACCGTCCCGGCGCGACGGGCCAGCTCGTCTGTCGTGAGGCGGTTTCCCTTCACGTGAACCATGAGAGTGCGTATTAGCTGCACTAGGGCGCGGTCGCTGATCGGCGGTTCGCCGGCTGCCTCGCGGTAGGGGTTCTCGTCGAGTTCGACCCCGAGCCGTATCAGTTCCCTTGCCAGGTGGGCGAACCCGGAACCGTCCCGTATGTTCGCGGAAGTAGTCTCGATGAGCCGGGTGCCGAAGCGAGCATGGGTCTGGCGCCGCCAGTTCATGCTGTCCGCGTAGCCCGCAAAGTGGGGCGGGGGGCTCCCGTCCGGGCCAAGCGCCCAGTGCTCGTGGTAGACGTCGATGGCAGGGTAGAAGAAGTCGGGCTGATACTGACGATGGCTGGCGTCAGCGACGTCGTGTTCGTACGGGCGCTCGTACTGGTACTGGACCCCGTTGAAGAACAGCCAGTTGGCGATCATCACCTCTTCCTGGCTCTTCGTGACCTCGCCAGCGAGGGTCTTAAACCCCTGCGACCCGGTTGTCCGGTCCGCGGCCTCAGGGGCCGACTCGTGGCCGAACTCGGGAAGGTGCCGTCCGAACACCAGGCGGAATAGATCCCAGTCACGCCGGAAGCCGGGGTCTTGGTCCCGGAGGGCATCGACAATCCGGGACAGTCGGCCGATCCCGTTGTCATTGGCCAGGTCATCCGGGAGGCCGGGTTTGCGATCCGTCGCCTCGCCGATGACATGGAGCCCGAAGGCGTGGAAGGTCGTCGCGGTTATGGCCGCCCCCTGGCCGCCGAGCCTGGAGGCAGTCCGCTCTGACAGCTCCGCGGCTGCCTTCTTGTTGAAAGCGAGCATCAGGATCTCTCCGGGCTCGGCGATTCCGCGGCGGACGGCGTAACCGGCCCGGGCCACCATCGTGGCTGTCTTCCCAGACCCGGCGGACGCGATCGCACGGACACGGTTGTCGAAGCAGATCGTCGCGAGAATCTGCTCATCGGTGAGCGGCGATTTTTCCACGGTCCGGAAGAAGCCGTCGGACTCCGACTTCTCCCACTCGACAAACGACTCATTCTGCCTTGCCGCCCACGCGGTAAGGTCCACGGTCCGGCAAGCGTCAATCGCGGCCCGTTCATTCTCGGGACGGCCCGCGATGAAATCTGCGAGACGCGGATCGGTGTAGGCGGCGACGCTCGCACTCACGTCGGGACGGCCGCGGTCGATAGACGCGATCGTTTCGCGATCGATCCACCGTCGCCGCGTCATCGCGCGGCTGGCCTCCGACCACCAACGCCGGGCCTCATCGCCTTGAGCGACGGCGCGTTCTGTCAGGTCCTTCAAATGGCGATGGTCGGCAGCCTGTTCCGCTAGCACGGCAGTTGCCTGGCAGGCCACGCGCCTCGCGGCACCCGTAAGAGTCACCAACGGCTGGTTCGCGATCCGGATGGTGAGCAGCTTGCCGGGTTCAGCTCGGATCTCGAGGACGTCCAGCACCCCGGTCTCGATCCGCTGGGATTCAACGTGGACCTGGAGCTGCCCGTCCTCGATGACCAGCAGCCACCGGCCAGCGCCACCAAAGGTGCGAGCCCACCAGCCGGCCCGCCATTCCGCCATTTTTCACCCGATTCTGACCGTGATCCTCAGATCAGGACTATCAGATTTCAGGAAAGTCGCCTACTGGATGCGGGTGATGAGTTACAGAGGGTGTGATTCCGTACCGGACAAACTTGCTCGTGCCGTTGCCTATCCCGTGCAGTTTGACCAGGTGGGATCCGTAACCGGGTTAGGGAACAGGTCGGGCGCGCGACTGGCCAGGCGTCCGCGGCAGCAGGGTGCGGTCATCCGCAGCGGTCGGTTTCAGGTCGCTCCGATCGGCGCCGCCCAGCCGGTCGATGCGGGCCTGGACTCCGTCCAGGATGATGTCCAGGCCGTACAGGAACGAGTCGTGCTCGGACGGCGGGCCGTCTCCCGCGGGCGTCCAGGCGAACCGGTGCAGGCGCGGGTAGGTCCGCTCGTC
>DASWUW010001214.1:0-3415 GCA_036406335.1 Trebonia sp. | reverse complement strand
ACCGCCATTGGGCGTTTGAGCATAATTGCTCCCGATTTGAATAAGGCGTCATGACTCGGTAAAGATGGCTTTCACTGTCGCCGAAGCGCGTGATCCCCAAACCCGGGTGAATGTGTTATGTCATACCCGGGGCTTTCCGGCACCTCCCCCCGGCGTCAGCGAATACCACGCTCGGCGCTTTCCCCCGCAGGACAAGCGACCCTCTCGCACCAGCCCAGTAGTGCGACCGCCGCGTTGCGGTAGTTAGGAACGCTACTACCGAAAATATCGGCAGGCAAGACGTCCTAAACCAGTTTTCCCTGAGGCTTGTGACGTCATTCTGATGATCACACGTGGAGCTGCCGCCCGTCGCTATTCAAAATCGGGCAAACTAACCGGCAGGGCATCTTGGCCGCGAATGCCAGACCCCACCGTCAGGTGGCACGTTCGTACCGCTTGACGGGACGCGATGATGAGCTATGAGGGGTTATGTTCCGAATGGTCAGGCGGCTTGGTTGCCGCCGCGCTTTCCAGGTCATGGAGCCAGCCCGCGTGCTCGGCGCGGGCCCACGATCGCGACACCGAGCCGGTTCGCATTCCGCGACGTGCCTCGGGGTCTTTCAGCGCGAAGACGACGTGCCCGATGACAAGCAGGCCGAGGGCGAGGGAGAACCAGTCGTGCACGAAGGTGGCGCCGCTGCGAAAGGGCAGGGGGGCGAGTCCCACGAAGTACATGAGCACCCCGGTGCCAAGCAGGACGAGGATCGAGCCAGAGGCCAGCGAGGCGTTCAGCTTCTGGCCCGCGTTGAATTTACCGACGGTGATGGTTCCGTCCCGGCGGGTGCGCGAGCGCAGCCAGCGGCGGTCTGCGGGAGTAAAGCGGCCGAGGCGCCGCAGGTCGGCCCGGTATGCGAATGACACGATTCCGAGCAGCATGGGGAGCGGCAGTGCGAAGCCGCAGTAGACGTGGACCAGTTCAATGAGGTGGCGGTGGCCCAGGGGCACGGCGAGCGAGCCGTTATAGAGGACGGCGCCGGTCAGGATGCACGCCGTCATCAAGACGGCTGTCGTCCGGTGGATCATCCGCTCGGCGCGGCTGAACCTGGATACCAATGCTGAGGCGGACTCCGGCACTGAGGGAGTAAGGCGTGCCGCTTTATTCCCGGATGGTTCCGTCGACGGCATAGCCTCGTGTCTCCCAGTAGCCGGGTGTTTCGGTCTCGGCGAGTTCGATCCCGGACAGCCATTTGGTGCTCTTGTATCCGTACATCGATCCCGCGTACATGCGCACCGGACCGCCGTGGTCATGGGTCACGGGCGCGCCGAGCATTTCCAGTGCCACCAGGACGTCCGGGCGACGGGCCTCGGCGAGGGTGAGGCTTTCCGTGTAGGTGCCGTCAAAGGACGTGAACTGCACGGCGCCCGCTTGCCTGGCCGGTGCGGCCTTGTCGAGCAGGACAGACAGCTTGACGCCGACCCAGTGCACCTGGGGGACATGCCATCCGGTCACGCACTGAAAGTCCTGGATCAGTGAGGTCTGCGGCAGCGCTTTGAGGTCCGCTATCGAGTAGGTGGCCGGGTGACCGACCAGGCCGGAGACGTTCAGCCGGTAGTTGTCCGCTGTCTCCGTCCGTACCGACCCGGTAACCGAGTAGTACCGAAAGGTGTCGCCCAGCGGAATCAGCGAGAGCAGGCCCGTGGGGTCGTGGTCAGCGATCGGTCCCATGACCTGGGCCAGGGTGTTCTGCACGCGCTGGCCGGTGAGGGTCCCGAGCGCGCCGAGTCCGAGCAGCCCCAGGATGAGCCGCCGGCCGACCGGCGCACCCGCCGGGTCGGGGGATGCGTCGTCTGGTTTGCCGATGCCGGATCGGTCGCGACCGTTCAGCTTGACCGACCCCGGACACCCAGCCCGGCCAGGGCAAGGCCGGCGATCGCAATGACGGGACCCGTGATGACGACACCGACCACGATCCAGACCGGCTTCTTCATGGCGGGACTCCTGACAAATGCCGACGGCCCAATACTCGAAGAGTAACCAGCAGGACAGCGTGCCCGAGACGCGGCCTTCGCTGCGGCCACGCTCCTGGGCATTTAACAGCACAAATGCGGGCCGGAAAACGGTTGGACGGCTTTGCCGAGTCCTGGCACAGTGACGCAGTATGACGAGCGTCGAACTGGTGACTGCCGCGGACGTGCAGCTCATGCAGGTTCTGGCGCAGCGTGTCACCGCCGCCCGCCTGGGGCTGAGCCCACCTGCCGTACCAGGTGAGACGGAGCGACGGCTCGGTGAAGGACGTCACCGGCACGTACCTGTCGTATCAGGTTGATCCTGAGTACGCGGGCCTGGTCGACGAGGTGATCGAGTGGTACGACGGTGTGAAGGCGGGCATCGGGCGCACAGTAGTGGCCAACGCCGCCGACGAATTCGCCCTGAAGCGCTGGACGGCGCACGGCTACGTGCCCGACCTGGCCGCACTCGGCGACGACGGGTCCTGGACTCAGCTCAACGAGCGGGACCTGGCTGACCTGGAGCAGCCGGTGCTGCCGGAAGGATTCCGGTTCCGCACCGCCGACGAGGTCGGATCGGAGGCCGCGGTGCGGGCCCACCTAGACGCCTGGGCTCCCTCGACGTACTCGGCCGAGAGCTACCAGGGTGTCCGGCAGGCGACGCGGTACCGCGGCGACCTGCACGTCCTGGTGGAGGCGCCGGACGGGACGATGGCCTGCTCCACGATCATGTGGTTTGACGAGGTCAACCGGACCGCTGAGTTCGAGCCGGACGGGACGCACCCGGACTACCGGCGCCGGGGGTCTGGGGACGGCAGTGCTGCTGCACGGGATGCAGCAGGCGCGGGCGGCCGGGGCCACCCCACGCGACCGTAGCCTGCCTGGGCGCACCGGGCCATCCCCGGGCGCGGCCTGTTCTACGGCGTCGGATTCCGTGAGGTCTCACGGGACGCGCCGCTGATCAAGACCAACACCGCGAACCGAGGACTGGCCCGCCGGGGAGCCGCGCTCTCGTCAGCGCGCGAGGTAACGGAGCGCGGTCAGGAACGAACTCCAGGCCGAAGCGCTGAACTCGATCGTTACGCTGTCATGCTGGGCGGTGTCTCTCACCATGACCGTGGCACCGGATGCGACCTCTACGCAGTTCCCGCCGTCGCCAGTCGAGTGAGAGGACTTTCGCCAGTCGCCCATTGCGGTAGCCGGACGCTAGTGCGGGATGGGGCCATCGCGGGCATCACCTGCACCGTCCCACCTGCCGGTACAGCGCGAGCTCGTCGACCACGAAGGAGGCCATGACCGGCCGGCCGTGATCCCAGAACGTCGCTGACGCTCCATCCGGCCCCTGAGCCTGGCGTTTCGGGTCGCGGCGTCCAGGCCTGGCGTCGTCGCTATCAGGGCTGCCGCGTAGGCCTCGGTCTGAGTGAGGCCG
>DASWUW010001213.1:0-2250 GCA_036406335.1 Trebonia sp. | reverse complement strand
CTTGAACGACGAGATCACCGCGGGCCGGTTCATCGTCGACCCGTCCAGGTAGCAGCATTCCACCCCGGCCGCCTCGAGCCGGGCGCGGGCTATCTTCAGGAACCGGGTGAACTGGCTGAAGACCAGCGCCCGGTGGCCGCCGCCGGCCACGTCCTCGATCTGCTCCAGTAGCGCGTCGATCTTGGCCGAGGGCACGTCCGCGTACTCGGCGTCCACCAGCGCGGCGTGCAGCGACAGCTGGCGCAGCAGGGTGAGTGACCGCAGGATGGTAAAGCGGTTGTGGTTGACGTCGTCGAGCAGGCCGAGGATCTTCTGGCGCTCGCGCTGCAGGTGGGTCTGGTAGATCTTCCGGTGCCGGGGGTCCAGCTCGACCTCCAGGACCTGCTCCTGCTTCTCCGGCAGGTCCGCGGCCACCTGCTCCTTGGTCCGGCGCATGATCAGCGGCCGGATCCGGCGGCGCAGCTGCGCCAGCAGTTCGGCGTTGCCCGACTTCTCGATCGGCTTGGCGTAGTAGTCGCGGAACCGGTCGGGACTGGGGAAAAGCCCGGGCGCGGCCACCGACAGCAGCGACCACAGCTCCATCAGGTTGTTCTCCATCGGCGTGCCGGTGATCGCGACCTTGAACGGGGCGGCGATCCGGCGCGCGCACTGGTACGCCTTGGACTGGTAGTTCTTGACGTACTGGGCCTCGTCGAGGATCAGCCCGGCCCACTCGTGCCCGCCGTAGGCCTCGAAGTCCAGCCGCAGCAGGGTGTAGGAGGTCACCACCGCGTCGGCGCCGCGGGTCACGTCGGCCAGCGTCCCGCCGCGGCGGCGGTGGGTGTCGGAGACCGTCACCACGTTCAGGCCGGGGGCGAACTTGTGCGCCTCGGCCGCCCAGTTGGCCAGCACCGAGGTCGGCGCCACGATAAGAAAGGGCGCGGGCCGAACGGTCCCGGGCGCCGCCTCCCGGCGCCGGTCCTGCACGTGCTGCAGCAGCGCCAGGGTCTGCAGGGTCTTGCCCAGCCCCATGTCGTCGGCCAGGATGCCGCCCAGTCCGTGCGACCACAGGAACACGAGCCACTGGAAGCCGGACAGCTGGTAGGGCCGCAGCTGCGCGTTGATCGCGGGCGGCACCGGCACGGGCTCGATCTCGGTGACGTCGAGCAGCCCGCCGACCTGCCGCTGCCACTCGGCCGCCTGGTGGCTGACCTCGCCCAGGTTGGACAGCTCGGCCCACAGGCTGGCCTGGAACCGGCTGATCCGCAGCGTCCCGTCCGGCTGGTCCTGCAGCGTGCGGGCCTCGTCGATGAGCCGGGCGAGCGCGGCCAGCTCCGGCTTGTCCAGGGAGAAGTAGGCGCCGTCGGGCAGCAGCAGGTGAGACTGGCCGTGCGCGAGGGCCACGAAAAGCTCGGTGAACGGTACCGCGCTGCCCTCCACGGTGACCGTGATGCCGAGGTCGAACCAGTCCCGGTCGCCCTCCCGTTCGCCGGTGGACAGGCCGATTTCCAGCGAGTCCCCGGCCTCGCGGTAGTCGGGGACCTGCCCGGTCACCTCGACCCGCACGTCGGGGTGGCCCTCCAGCAGGGGCAGCACCTCGGTGGTGAACGCCATGGTGTCAAAGCCGTGCAGGGTCACCGGGCCGCCCTGGGGAACCCCGGGGGAGTCGTCGGGGAGGCTGACCCGGGCCAGGATCGCGGCCTCCGCTTCCTGGTCGCGGAACGGGTCCCGGGCGGCCGCCAGCGGCACCCGCAGCTCGTTGCCGCCGACCTGGTAGGCCCATTCCCAGCGGATGTCGAGGTGATGGCCGCGGGTGTAGGCGGCGCGCACCTCCAGCGACGGCCTGGAGATCTCCGGCGCGGTAAACGAGCCGTCGGATGACGTCACCGTGAACTGGCGGCTCAGCCGCGGGTACGTCTTGAGCATGAACGCGGCCTGCTCCGCCTCCGGCACCACCAGCCGCTCGTCGGCCAGCGCGAGCTGCTGGACCTGGGCGCTGACCGGCCGCTTGAGCCGGGCCAGGCGGAACCGGGTGAGTTCGAGGTTGTCCTCACCCCGGCTCCCGGCCCGGGCCCGGTCGACGTAGACGACACCGTGTCCCTCGGTGCCGATGAACCGCACCGGGACGGCTTCGGTGCCGTCGCTGGTCTTGATCTTCGGGGCGATGAGCAGCGTGGTGCCGTCGGTGGTCACGTCGAGGCACAGCTCCGCCGAGCCCGGTGGCGGCACGGTGCCGCTGTGACCGCCCGGGCCCGGCTTGTCCCGGTAGAT
>DASWUW010001212.1:0-2225 GCA_036406335.1 Trebonia sp. | reverse complement strand
CGGTGATGCCGATGCCCAGCTCCCGGCAGGTACCCAGGATGGTCTTCTCAATGCCCCGGCTGAACAGGGAGTACTCTAGCTGCACGTCACTGACCGGGTGGACCGCGTGAGCCCGGCGGATCGTTTCCGCCCCGACCTCGGACAGGCCGACCTGCCGCACGTACCCGGCCTGGACCATCTCCGCGATCGCGCCGACCGTCTCCTCGACCGGCACACCGGGGTCAAGCCGGGCCGGACGGTAGACGTCGACGTAGTCGGTACCCAGGCGCTGCAGCGAGTAGGCCAGGAAACTCTTGACATTCGCCGGGCGCCCCTCCACGCCGACCCAGTCCCCGCCGGGACCGCGCAGCCCGCCGAACTTTACGCTCAGCGTGATCTTCTCCCGGTCGCCGGCCCGCAGGGCCTGCCGGATCAGCCACTCGTTGTGGCCCGTGCCGTAGAAGTCGGCCGTGTCGATCAAGGCGAGACCGGAGTCGATCGCGGCCCGGATCGTCGCGATGGCCTCGTCTTCGTCGGCCGGCCCGTAAGTACCCGACATCGCACTGCAGCCCAGCCCGACCGATGGGACGCGCGGACCGTTCGTTCCCAGGTGACACGTCTGCATGACGTCGACCATACCGTCAAAAGTTACAATATTCAAAATCTGTAACTATGTATGAGCTGATTCGGAAGAGCTCAGCCCGGCTTGACACACCCGCCGTCGCGATGCATGGTAAAGACCTAATGGTTCGGTCTGTTTAGCCGGTACTGAACGACGCGGGAGATATCGATGACGATTGCGACTCAGGACACCGCCCAGCGGCTCGCGGTCATCCTGGAGAAGGTCCGCGAGCTCGGGCCTGCCCTGCGGGAGCGTGCGCTCGCGGCGGAACGGGCCGGCCGTCTTTCGGACGAGACCATCGCCGACCTGGACGCCGCCGGCGCTTTCAATATCGGCAGCCCGGCTGAGTACGGCGGCGACGAGCTATCGGTCCGGCAGCAACTGGACGTGGTGTCCGAAGTGGCCAAATGGGATGGCTCGTGCGGATGGACCGTATGGGTGGGGGCCTCGACGAACTGGATTCCGGCCGGATCGGGCGCTCGCGTCGTTGCCGAGGTCTACGGTCCCGAATGGGTCGGGCCCCGGGTGGCCGGCTCGAGCCACTTTCCCGCCTCCCGCGGCCGGGCCGAGCGCGTTGAGGGCGGCTGGATCATTTCCGGTGGTCCCTGGACTTTCGGCAGTGACTCGCTGTGGGCCCCCTTCACTAACCTCGGGTGCATCGCCCGCGAGGGGGATGAACCCTATCTCGTGGGCGTCCAGGTTCCGCTCGACGAGCTCCGGTTCCTCGACGACTGGCAGGTCGCCGGCATGCGCGGCACGGGTAGTGTCTCCTGCGCGCTGGCGGGAGACGAGCTCTTCGTGCCGGATTACCGTGGCGTCGACTTCCGGGACATCGTCGGCGGGGCGCTCGACAACGGCCTCAGCGGGTCGCTCTGGAAGACGCCGTCGCTCGGCTGGGCGTTCAGCCTCATGGCGGGAATGTCGATTGGTATCGCCCAGGGCGCCCTGGACCGCTTTCTGGAGCGCTCGGCCGGCCGGCCCATTCGCGGCACCACGTACAAGAACCAGCTGGACGCTCCCCTCACCCACCTGATGCTGGCCGAAGTTCATTCCAAGATCCGGTCGGCCACGCTGATGGCCCGGGCGAACGCCGAAGAGACCGATGAACTCGGCCTGCGTGCCGCCGCCGGCCACCCGGCTGATCCGGAATACCTGCAGCTGTTCAGCGCCCGGGTGCTGGTGGAGACCGCCTATGCGGCTAAATGGTGCGCGGAGGCGATCGAGCTGCTCCAGCGGAACTCCGGTTCGACCGCGATCATGGAGAGCGAGCCGATTCAGCGCGCCTGGCGCGACGCACGCGTGATCACCCTGCACGGCGCGCTCAATCTAGAGGCGCTCGCGGAAAACTACGGACGGTTGATGGCGGGAAGGAAACCGCACCAGTTTGCCGGCATCACCACCTTGGACCGCTTCGCGCCGGCCGCGGCAAAGAAGGAATCCTAGGTGGCGAACCCGCCGGCGCGCACCGTCTCGGCCGAGACGTTCACCGTGATCCACGGCGGGGCCGCCATCGATGCGGGCCTGACGGCTGAGCTCCTCGGTGCGGTCAGCGACTGGGCGGCCGCGGCCGGACTCGACGTCACCCGGGTGGCCGAGGTGTGGGGCCCGCCGTGGAAGCGCCTGC
>DASWUW010001211.1:0-3665 GCA_036406335.1 Trebonia sp. | reverse complement strand
ACGGGGATCGCGGCCGGCGGATCTGCCACCGGGACCGCCGCGGGTTCTTCCGCGGTGGCCAGGTTAACCAGGGTGCCGGCCGCGACCCGGTAGTGAGCGCCGGTGAGGAGACTGGGGATATCTTCCGGGACGGCGGCGGTGACCAGGACCTGCTCGGCCGGGGCGACCAGGGCGGCCAGGCGTTCGCGGCGGCCCGCGTCGAGCTCGGCGAACACGTCGTCCAGGATCAGCACCGGGTCCTCGCGGCCCGTCCGGAGCAGGTCGAAGCTGGCCAGGCGGAGCGCCAGGGCCATCGACCAGGACTCGCCGTGACTGGCGTAGCCGCGGGCCGGAAGGTCCCTGATCATCAGGTCGAGCTCATCCCGGTGCGGCCCGGCCAGGCAGACGCCGCGGTCGAGCTCGCTGGTCCGCACCTCGAGCAGGGCTTCCCGGAGGGCCAGTTCGGTGGCCCGTACCCGCTCCCCGTGGCTGGCGGCCGCCCCGGCCGGGCCTGTTTCCGGCGCGGCCGGGGCGCCGAACGAGCGCTTGTACTCGATCGCGGCCGGGCCGCGGCCGTCACCCGCCACCGCCTGGTACGCGTTTTCCACCTGCGGGCGGAGCGCGGTCACCAGGTGCTCGCGGGCGACCAGCAGTTCCGCGCCGGCCCGGGCCAGGTGCGCGTCCCACACGTCCAGAGTGGCCGTCACCGCCTCGCGGGACTGACGGTTGCCCTTGGGGCCGCCTTTCGGCCCGGCGGACTTCAGCAGGGCGGTGCGCTGCTTGAGCACCCGGTCGTAGTCCGCCCGGACGGCCGCGTAGCGAGGAGCCATCGCTACCAGCAGGTCGTCCAGGAACCGGCGGCGCTCTCCGGGGTCGCCCTTCACCAGGGCCAGGTCCTCGGGTGCGAAGAGCACCGTGCGAAGCACACCGAGGACCTCGCGCGGCCGGGGCAGCGGAGTCCGGTTGAGCCGGACCCGGTTGGGCCGCCCCGCGTTCAGCTCGATTTCCACCAGCGCGTCGCCTTCCCCGGTGGAAACCGCGGCCCGGATGATCGCCTGGTCCGCGCTCCGGCGGATCAGCGGCGCGTCCTGGGCGGCCCGGTGGCTGGCCAGGGTGGCCGCGTAGCCGACCGCCTCGACCAGGTTGGTCTTGCCTTCGCCGTTCGGCCCGCTGAAGATCGTGACACCAGCCTCCAGCGTGACATCGACATCCGGGTAGGACCGGAAGTCGATCAGGGCCAGGCGGGTCAGGTGCACGCTTCGAGGTTAACCGGTAGCGCCGACTTCAGCCGGCCGACCTGATGGGCATGAGGACGTAGCGGTAGTCGGGCTGGGCCTCGCCCTTGCCGGTGAGCACGGCGGGCCTGGTGGCGGTGGTGAACGAAACCCGGACCGTGTCGGAATCCACCGCGTTAATGCCGTCGAGCAGGTACTGCGGGTTAAACGCAATCTGCATCTGCTCGCCGTCGAAGCTCGCGCCGATCGCCTCGCTGGCCTGAGCCTCGTCGCCGGTACCGGCCTCGAGCAGCACCTCGCCGGAGGAAAAAGTCAGCCGGACCGGGGTGTTCCGCTCAGCGACGAGCGCGACGCGCTTGACCGCGTCCGCGAACGGTGCGGCCGGGAGCTCGGCGACCGCGGAGAACTCGCTGGGCAGCAGCGTCTGGTAACGGGGGTACTCGCCGGACAGCAGCCGGGTGGTAGTCCGACGCCCGCTGCCCTCGAACCCGATGATGCCGTCGTTGCCGCCCTCCGTGGTGGCGAGGGCGACGGACACCTCGGCGCCGCCGGTCATCTGCCGGGCGGTGTCGCCGAGGACCCGCGCGGGGACCAGTACGGCGGTGCTGAGCCCGGTCGCGACCGGGTTCCAGCGGAGCTCGCGGACCGCCAGCCGGTAGCGGTCGGTGGCCACCATGGTCAGCGTGTCGTCGTTGATCTCTATCCGGATGCCGGTCAGCGCGGGCAGGGTGTCGTCCTTGCCCGCGGCGATGGCGACCTGCTGGATAGCCGAGGCGAACGCGTCGGCGCCGATGGTTCCGGTGGTGTCGGGCATGTCCGGCAGGGTCGGGTACTCCTCGGCGGGCAGCAGCATCAGGGTGAACGTCGCACTGCCGCACCTGACCGTCGTCCGGGTGCCGTCGGTGGCGAGGTCAACCGGCTTGGCCGGCAGCGCCCGGACGATCTCGGCCAGCAGCCTGCCCGAGACCAGTACGGTGCCCGGCTCGTCGGCCTGCACCGGAATCGTCGACTGGGCCGAGACCTCGTAGTCGAAGGTGGACAGGGTCAGCTCGCTGCCCGCCTGCAGGCGCATGCCGGCCAGTACGGGGGCCGTGGGGCGGGCCGGGAGCGCGCGGGCGGTCCATGCCACAGCCTCTGCGAGTGGGTCACGCTCAACCTGGAGCTTCACGGGATGCCTCCTGCCGGTGATGTTTGCAATGTCCCGGTGACGGGGTATGTGTCTCCCTGCCGGGCTGGTTCTCCCCAGCCAGGCGCGAGCCTACTTGTTCTTGGGATTCACTGAGATATAAGAACGTAGTAGTAATAGGGGCTGTGGATTCTGGGGAAATCGATCTTTTCCCAGGTCGCGGTCCCTTTTTTGTCCACCGGGGGTGTGCGTCCGATGTGGACGTACCGGGGGTGCATGTGGACGTCACCAGAGTTTTCCCGGGTTGTCCACCGCTCATCCCCTGCTTCTCCCCATGTTGCCCACACGGTTCTGCACACCGCCGGTCCACAGGCTCTGGATAACTCTTGTGGAGAACCTGTGAATTGATCTTGGCAACTCTTTGCGAGTAACTAGCCATGGCTGCTGCCTTTATTTCTGCTTATTCCGGCTTAGCCCCGGGCGCTAGTTCGCCCGCGCCTGCTGCTTGATGCGGTTGGTGAGCTCGGTGACCTGCGTGTAGATCGAGCGGCGCTCGGCCATCAGCCCGCGGATCTTGCGGTCCGCGTTGATGACGGTGGTATGGTCGCGGCCGCCGAACTGCTGGCCGATCTTTGGCAGTGACATGTCGGTGAGCTCACGGCACAGGTACATGGCGATGTGCCGGGCCGTCACCAGTACCCGGGACCGGCTGCTGCCGCACAGGTCCTCGATGGACAGCCCGAAGTAGGCGGCGGTCTGCCCCATGATCGTGGCCGCGGTGATCTGCGGGCCGCCGTTGCCCTGATCCTGCGGGATCAGGTCCTTGAGTACGATCTCGGCCAGGCTCATGTCCACACTCTGCCGGTTCAGGCTGGCGAACGCGGTTACCCGGATCAGCGCGCCCTCGAGTTCGCGGATGTTGGTGGAGATCCGGCTGGCGATGTACTCGAGCACGTCCGCCGGCGCGTTCAGGCCTTCTTGAATCGCCTTCTTCCGCAGGATGGCGATCCGGGTCTCCAGCTCCGGCGGCTGGACGTCGGTCTGCAGGCCCCACTCGAACCGGCTGCGCAGCCGGTCCTCCAGCGTGACGACCCGCTTCGGGGCCCGGTCGGAGGAGATCACGATCTGCTTGCTCGCGTTATGCAGCGTGTTGAAGGTGTGGAAAAACTCCTCCTGGGTCCCTCCCTTGTTCTCCAGGAACTGGATGTCGTCTACCAGCAGCACGTCGACGTCGCGGTAGCGCCGGCGGAACCCGTCCTGCTTACCGTCGCGGATCATGTTGATGAACTCGTTGGTGAACTCCTCCGAGCTCACGTACCTGACCT
>DASWUW010001210.1:0-11483 GCA_036406335.1 Trebonia sp. | reverse complement strand
GATCACCCCGGAGGAGGCACTGGCCGAGCTTGACGCGATGGTCGGCCTCGGCCCGGTCAAGGAGCAGGTCCGGTCGATCGCGGTGTCCATCGAGGCGGCCCGCCGCCGGGCGGTGGCCGGATTCGGCACCGACAAGCCGATGCGGCACTTCGTCTTCCTGGGGCCGCCGGGCACCGGCAAGACGACGGTGGCCCGGGTGATCGGCAAGATCTTCTACTCCTTCGGACTGCTCGACACGCCCGAGGTGGTGGAGGCCCAGCGCTCGGACCTGGTCGGCGAGTACCTGGGCGCGACCGCGATCAAGACCAACGAGCTGATTGACTCCGCGCTCGGCCGCGTGCTGTTCATCGACGAGGCCTACAGCCTGGTCAACGAGGGCGACGGGCAGAGCGACCGGTTTGGCGCGGAAGCGGTCCAGACGCTGCTCAAGCGGGCCGAGGACGACCGCGAGAACCTGATCATCATCCTGGCCGGCTACGAGAAGCAGACCGAGACCTTCCTGGCCACTAACCCCGGTATGGCCTCCCGTTTCGCGACCCGCATCCGGTTCCCCACCTACTCCACCGAGGAGATGCTCTCGCTGGCCGAGCTGCAGCTGCGGTCCCGGGGGGAGGGCCTCGCCCCGGACGCCCGCCCGGTGCTGTGGAAGCTGCTGGACGGGGTCGGCCGCCGCCGGATCACCGACGAGCTCGGCAACGGCCGGTTTGTCCGCACGCTGCTGGAGAAGGCGGGCCAGGCCCGCGACGTCCGGGTGATGGGCGGCGGCGGCGACCCGCGGGCCGAGGACCTGATCACCGTGGCCGGCCCCGACCTGGAGCGGGCGTTCTCCGAGCTGACCTCGCGGCTGCGCGGCTACGAGGACACCCCGACCCTGGAATCGGCCATCGCCGAGCTGGACGAGCTGGTCGGTCTGGAGCCGGTCAAGCAGCA
This sequence comes from Trebonia sp., assembly GCA_036406335.1. GTDB lineage: Bacteria > Actinomycetota > Actinomycetes > Streptosporangiales > Streptosporangiaceae > Trebonia. Next base: position 10,553 of record DASWUW010001210.1, on the reverse strand, counting down.
GGTCCGCGCGATCGCGGCCCAGCTGCGGGTGGCCAAGCTGCGCGACCGGCAGGGACTGGCCAGCCAGCCCCCGGTCCGGCACTTCGTGTTCTCCGGGCCGCCTGGCACCGGCAAGACCACGGTGGCCCGGATCCTGGGCCGGATCTTTGCCGCCCTCGGCCTGCTGGTCCGCCCCGAGGTGGTGGAAGCCCACCGCGGCGACCTGGTCGGCGAGCACCTCGGGTCAACCGCGATCAAGACCAACCGGCTGGTCGACTCGGCCCTCGGCGGCGTGCTGTTCGTCGACGAGGCCTACTCGCTGCACAACGAGGGCTACTCAGGCGGTGACGCGTTCGGCTCGGAAGCGGTGCAGACGCTGCTCAAGCGGGCCGAGGACGACCGCGACCGGCTGGTGATCGTGCTGGCCGGCTACCCGGTCGACATGGACCGCTTCCTGCGCTCCAACCCCGGCCTGGCCTCCCGGTTCAGCACCCGGGTGACCTTCCCCAGCTACACCGCGCGCGACCTGACCCGCATCGCGATCATGAACGCGGAGCAGGCCGGCGACGCCTTCGAGCCCGACGCGGTCCGCGTCCTGGAGCAGATCTTCGCCCACGCCGAACGGGCCGGCCGGATCGACGACCTCGGCAACGGCCGCTTCGCCCGCTCCCTCTTCGAGCGCGCCTGCGCCTGCCGTGACGTCCGCGTAGTCCGCCTCGGCGAATCAGCCACCGCCGCCGACCTCACCACCCTCACCGCCGCCGACGTCCGCGGCGCCTACGCCGAACTAACCGTCTAACCCCCCGCACCCCCGCCCGCCCCGCACAGCCCCGCCTCCTTCACTTAGGCGGACGGCCGCTTACGCTTGTCCCGTGGGCGGTTTGTGGGACTTCTGGGTTGACCGGGGCGGGACGTTTACCGACATCGTGGCCCGGCGGCCGGACGGGAGCCTGGTCGCGGACAAGCTGCTCTCCGAGAGCCCGGGCTACCGGGACGCCGCCGTTGCCGGGATACGGCAGCTCCTCGGGCTGGCGCCGGGGGATCCGCTGCCGGCGGACCAGATCGGGACGGTGCGGCTCGGGACCACTGTCGCCACCAACGCGCTGCTCGAGCGCAAGGGCGAGCCGACCGTGCTGGTGATCACCGAGGGCTTCGGCGACGCCCTGCGCATCGGCTACCAGAGCCGGCCGCGCATCTTCGACCGGCACATCGTGCTTCCCGGGCCGCTCTACGACCGGGTGATCGAGGTCACCGAGCGCGTCGGTGCCGACGGCGCCCTGGTCCGCCCGCTGGACGAGGCGGCGGCCGAGCGGGCGCTGCGCCGGGCCTACGACGACGGGTTTCGCGCCGCCGCGGTCGTTTTCCTGCACGGTTACCGCTATCCGGCCCACGAGCAGCGGGTCGCCGCGATCGCCCGGCGGGCCGGGTTCACCCAGGTCAGTGAGTCACATGAGGTCAGCCCGCTGATGCGGCTGGTCTCCCGGGGTGACACGACCGTCGTCGACGCCTACCTGTCGCCGGTGCTGCGCCGCTACACCGGCCAGGTGGCGGCTGAGCTGGCCGGGGTCCGGGTGCTGTTCATGCAGTCCAACGGCGGGCTGACCGGCGCCGCGGCCTTCCGGGGCAAGGACGCGCTGCTTTCCGGCCCGGCGGGCGGGATCGTCGGCATGGCCCGCACCGCCGCGGCGGCGGGCTTCGACCGGGTGATCGGTTTCGACATGGGCGGTACCTCGACCGATGTCTCGCATTTCGCGGGCGAGTTCGAGCGGCAGTACGAGACCGAGCTGGCCGGCGTGCGGCTGCGCTCGCCGATGCTGGCCATTCACACGGTGGCGGCCGGCGGCGGCTCGGTACTGCACTTCGACGACGGGCGGTACCAGGTCGGTCCGGACTCCGCGGGGGCGGCGCCCGGACCCGCCTGCTACGGCCGTGAGGGCCCGCTGACCGTGACCGACGCCAACCTGCTGCTCGGCCGTATCCAGCCGGGGTACTTCCCGCGGGTCTTCGGCCCGGCCGCGGATCAGCCGCTGGACGCCAGGGCGGCGGAACGCGGGTTCGCCGCCCTGTCCGGCCGTATCACCGCGGCGACGGGGGACGGCCGGGTCCCGGCGGAGGTCGCGGCCGGGTTCGTGGAGATCGCGGTGCAGAACATGGCCAACGCGATCAAGAAGATCTCCGTGCAGCGCGGCTACGACGTGACCGGGTACGTGCTGTCCACCTTTGGCGGCGCCGGCGGCCAGCACGCCTGCGCGGTCGCCGACGCCCTGGGCATGACCAGCGTGCTCATCCATCCCCTGGCGGGGGCGCTGTCCGCCTACGGCATCGGCCTGGCCGAGGTGACCGCCATGCGGGAGACCGCCGTGGAAGCCCCGCTGACCGCCGCCCTGGCGGCCAGCCTGCCCGACGAGACGTTCCGCCCCCTGGAGGAGTCCGCCCGGGCCGAGCTGACCGCCCAGGGCGTCCTGCCTGCCCGCCAGGCCGGCCCGGGCGCCGCCGGCCAGGCCGGCCCGGCCCAGGTCACCCGCCGTGTTCACCTTCGCTACGACGGCACCGACACCCCGGTCCAGGTCCCCTGCGGCTCAGCCGCGGCGATGACCGAGGCCTTCGAGCGGATCTACCGGACCCGTTTCTCTTTCCTCCTCCAGGACAAGCCGATCGTCGTGGAAGCGGTATCGGTCGAGGTGACCGCCGCGCCCCCCGCCCCGGCGGCCGCGCGCATACCCCCAGAGCCCCAGGCAGAACCCGGAACCAGACCAGAACCAGAGCCAAGACCAGAACCAGAACCGCACCCGCAGCCGGAAGAGCAGGTGCGGATGTTCGCTGCCGGAAGGTGGCTCGCCGTCCCGCTGTACCGGCGCGCCGCCCTGTCGCCCGGCCAGGACGTAGACGGCCCGGCGGTCATTGCCGAGGACCTGGCGACGACCGTGGTCGAGTCCGGCTGGCGGGCTGTGGTCAGCGCCGCCCGCGACCTGCTGCTCACCCGGGTCGTGCCGCTCCCGGCGGCCGCGCGGGCGGGCACCGAGGCCGACCCGGTGCTCCTGGAGGTCTTTTCCAACCGCTTCATGGCGATCGCCGAGCAGATGGGCGAGCGGCTCCGGTCGACCGCGCACTCGGTCAACATCAAGGAGCGGCTGGACTTCTCCTGCGCGGTCTTCGACGCCGACGGCGGGCTGATCGCCAACGCCCCGCACATCCCGGTTCACCTGGGTTCCATGGGCGAGTCGATCAAAACGGTGATCAGGCGCAACCAGGGCCGCGTCAGGCCCGGCGATTCCTACGCCCTCAACGACCCGTACCACGGCGGCACCCACCTCCCCGACGTCACGGTGGTCACTCCGGTCTTCTCGCCCGGGCCGGTCCAGCCTGACAGCGGGCCGGAAACGGCGGATAGCGCCGCCGATGACCCCCGGTCACCGCCGCCGCCCTGGTTCTGGGTCGCCTCGCGGGGTCATCACGCCGAGATCGGCGGCGTGTCGCCCGGCTCGATGCCCGCGAACAGCACCCGGATCGAAGAGGAGGGCGTGCTCATCGACAACTGGCTGCTGGTCGAAAACGGCCGGCTGCGGGAAGCCGAGACCACCGCCCTCCTGGCGTCCGCCGCCTACCCCTCGAGGAACCCGCAGGTCAACCTGGCCGACTTGCGGGCCCAGGTAGCCGCCAACGAGAAGGGCGCGGGCGAACTGCGCCACCTGGTCGCCCGGTACGGCCGCGACGTCGTGCAGGCCTACATGGGGCATGTTCAGGAGAACGCCGCCGAGGCGGTCAGGAACGTCATCCGCGCGCTGCGCGACGGCAGTTGCGACTACGAGCTCGACAACGGTGCCCGGATCCGGGTCACGGTGACGGCCGACCGGGCCGCGCGGGCGGCGACGATCGACTTCACCGGCACCAGCGGCCAGCTCGACGGCAACTTCAACGCCCCGTCCAGCGTCGCCCTGGCCGCCGTCCTCTACGTGTTCCGCACGCTGGTCGACAAGGACATCCCGCTGAACGGCGGCTGCCTGGAGCCGCTCACGGTCATCATCCCGCCGGGGACGATGCTGTCGCCGGAGTACCCGGCCGCGGTCGCGGCCGGCAACGTCGAGACCAGCCAGGCGGTCACCGGCGCGCTCTACGCCGCGCTGCACGCCCTGGCCGAGGGTTCCGGCACGATGAACAACGTGACGTTCGGCAACGAGCGGTACCAGTACTACGAGACGGTGGCGAGCGGCTCGGGCGCGGGTGCGGGTTTTGACGGCACCGACGCGGTCCAGACCAAGATGACCAACTCCAGGCTGACCGACCCGGAGGTCCTGGAGTGGCGCTACCCGGTCCGCCTGGAGTCCTTCGCGATCCGTCCCGGCAGCGGCGGCCGGGGACGCTGGCACGGCGGCAGCGGCGCCGTCCGGCGGCTGCGCTTCCTGGAGGCGATGACCGTTTCCACCCTGGCCAGTCACCGCCGGGTCCCCGCCTTCGGCCTGGACGGCGGCCAGCCGGGCGCCCTCGGCCGCCACTGGGTGGAGCACCCCGACGGCACCGTCACCCCGATGGCGGGCTGTGATCACGCCGAGCTGGCCCCGGGCGACGTCTTCGTGCTGGAAACCCCCGGCGGCGGCGGCTTCGGCCCCGAATGAGCCGGACGGTCCCGTAACTCCGCCTCCGCCCGCCCCGGAGCCGCTAGGAGTCGGGGTCGCTAGGAGTCGGGGTCGGTGAGGCCGTTGATGTCGTCGTCGCTCAGCCCGGTGGCCAGCTCGCGCAGGGCCACCTCGAGCCCGGTCTCGTCCCCGTTGGCGGCGTCGAACACGTCCATCAGCGCGTGCAGCACCATGTGCCGGTCCTCGCCGGTGTCCAGCAGCCGCTGGGCCGCGTCCCAGAGGGCGGGCGGCGAGCCCCGCCACAGCCGGTCGGCCAGGGCCAGGTGGCGGTCGATATGGCGGCCGACGCCGGCCGCGCTGGGTGACCCGGTGCGGGTGTCGTGGTCGGCGGCCAGCAGCAGCCGCCGGTCGGCCGGGTCGGCCGGGTTGAGCTTGGACAGGTCGACGCCGCCGTGCTTGCCCTCCAGGATGGGGAAGGCGAACGCGCGCCGCGGCAGTGCCTCGAGGTTGGAGTCGGGCAGCAGCCGGGCGACCAGCTTCTCGTCCAGGCCGAATTCCGACGGGTCCCGGTAGATCCGGGAGAACGTGGCCATCGAGTCGTAGAGCGTGTCCAGGGTCATGCCGATGGCGAGCTCGGACAGCCCGCGCTTGTGTCCCGACCAGCGGACCCACGCGTCGAGCACGTGCGGCATGGCGTTCTGGTCGGCCACCGAGAGCAGCACCTTGCGCGGCAGGTGGGTGAGCATGAAGTTCTGCACCTTGACCGGCGACATCCGGTGCGGCCGGCCGCTGTCGGATTCGCAGCCGAAGTCGATGATCAGGTCGGCGCAGCGGCTCGCGGACTGCCGGTCGGACAGGTCCTCGACCTCGTCGGAGGAGAGGAACTCGGCCGCCAGCAGCGCCCGGCGCTCCGGCGACCACGGCTGCTGGTGCCGCCGGGACCGCGAGGCGCGGACCACGACCGGCGGCGGCAGCGCGCGCACCCGCGACCGGATGAACGCGTGCCGCGACGCGAAGCCGTCACTGACCGGCGGGTCCTCCGCCTCGTCGGTGGCGGCCAGGGCGGTCTGCAGCATCTTCCGGGCCTGGGACCCGTCGATCTGCCGGAAGGCGTCCTCCGGCTTGCCCCCGCGGGCGGTGGCCCGCCGCCGGCACAGGGCAACCAGCTTGTCCACCTGCGAGCTGACCCAGCCGTCCCGGATCATGCCCGCGGCGTTGTAGTCGACCACCGAGACGAGCGCGTGCGGCTCCTCGCCCGCGTAGCTGAACACGCAGATGATCTCGTCCTGGTCGCCCCACTCGTCCGGGTTCACGTAGCACTCGGCCGGGGAGACGGCGCCGAGGTGCTCGGCCCACCGGGGGGTGCGCACCCCGGCGTCGATGAGCGTGATGGCCGCCTGCTCGGCCGCGGCGGCCTGGCGCGGCGTCCCGAGGCAGGCGATCCCGGACAGCAGGGCGAGCGCGGCGGGCGAGCCCTGCTGGGCCGCGTAGCCGACCAGCCCCTCCCCGACCAGCTGCTCGACGCCGGTTCCGCCGATGGTGTGGTGCCGCTGCGGCCACCAGGTGCCGAGCAGGTCGCTGACGAGCAGCTCCGCGTCGAGCGGGCTGCGTACCGCGAGTAGCTCGCGTGCCCCGTGCAGCAGTTCGTCGAAGAGCGCGTTGGGGGGCGCGCCACCTGCCTGGCTGCGCCGTCGGCTCTGCGGGCTCACCCTGATAGCCTCTCAGATCTTATTGTGAAATCGGCGTTCTGCCTTGTTACCCGCATCGGGTTGCGGGTAGCAAGCCGGAGCACATCATCCGCTGTAGGAGAATTTACCCATGCTGCCATCATTGTGCCCTGCGATGGCGGTTAACCGGCCCGTGTCGTGTTTCCAGGAGCCATCTGGACGCGGCCGGCCGGCGCGGCTGAGAATCCCGCTTGGTTTCCATGCCGTTAGCTGGCACCATCAGTGCCTGGATTGTGGGACGCTTAGCATGAGTGGCCGCTGCGGTGACGGTTTCCAGCCGTGCCGTCGGCGGGCTGCCGTCCGATGCCAGGTGGGTGGCGGGGCGGGCAGCACGGTAGCGGAAGGAGCCGCCGGTGGCAGGCGCCTGCGTGGTAGGTGAGGTGCTCGGTTGAGCGCCGACACCTCCGTGCCGAAGCAGCGGGAGGCCGGATTGGGCGAGTTCGAACCCTGGCTCCCCGATGCGGTGCTGCGCGCCGCGTCCGCCGGGGTGGCTTTCCTGGACACCGATTTGCGGTTCGTCTGGGTTAACCCGGCGCTGGCCCAGATGTACGGCCGCCCGGAAGGCGATTTTCCCGGCCAGCCGGTCGCCGCGGTCTGGCCCGCGGTCGACGCGGCCCGCGCCGAGGCCGCACTGCAGCAGGTGTTCTCCGCGCAGGGGCGCCCGGCCACCGAGACGTTCGAGACCGGCGCGGCCCCGGCCGCGCCGCCGGGCGGCAGCCTGCCCGGGCAGCGGACCTTCCACTGGTTCGGGGTCCGCGACGACGCCGGCGCGCTACGCGGCGCCGGGCTCATTGTCGTGGCGGGTGCCGCCGCGCCGGCCACCGAAGAAGCACTGCGCCGCAGTGAGGAACGGTACCGGGCTCTAGTCCAGGGGGGCGCCCAGATTGTCTGGGTGGCCTCGCCCGACGGGGAGATGCTGGAGGACTCGGCTGAGTGGCGGTGGATCACCGGGCAGACCGTCGAGGAGTTCCTCGGCAGCGGGTGGCTGGCGTCGATTCACCCGGAGGACCGCGAGCGGGTCGAGCGCGACTGGCGCGAGTGCCTGAGCACGGGACGGGTCTTCGACGACCGGTTCCGGATGCGGGCCCGGGCGGGTTCTTACCGGCATTACGACGTGCGGGCGGTGCCGATCGAGCGGGACGGCAAGATCGCCGAGTGGGTCGGTGCCTGCACCGACGTGACCAGCCAGCGCGAGGCGGAGGAGATGCGGGGCCGGCTGACCGACCAGCTGTCGGCGGCGGCGCTGCGCACCGCGCGGCTGCAGCAGGCGACGGCCATGCTGGCCGAGGCGCTGGAGGTGGAGCAGGTGGTCGAGGTGATCACCGAGGTGGGGCGGACCGCGATCGGCGCGCTGCGCTCGGCGGTGGCGCTGCTGGACGACGACAAGCTGGGGCTGCGGGTGATAAACCCGTCCGGGCTGGCGCCGGCCGGGCCCGACGGGGCCGGGGTGCGGCTCACCCTGGACACCCCGGGCGTGATGACCCGGGCGATCGCCACCCGGCGCCCGGTGCTGATCGCCAGCCCGGAGGAGCTGCGGGCGCAGTTCGGCAGCGAGGGCGGTGACGGCGGGCCGCTGGCCGACACCGGGGACGAGGCCGCCTGGGCCGGGCTGCCGCTGCTGGCGGCGGGGATGCCGCTGGGGGCGCTGCGGTTCTCGTTCGGGCGGCCGCGGACGATCCTGGAAGAGGAGCGGGTTTTCCTGGAAGCGCTGGCCGGGCAGTGCGCGCTGGCGGTGGAGCGGGCCGAGATGTACGAGAAGGAGCACACGGCGGCGGTCACCCTGCAGCACAGCCTGCTGCCGGGCGAGCTGCCGAACGTGCCCGGCCTCGCGCTGGAGGCCCGGTACCTGCCCCGGGTGACCAGCGTGGGCGGCGACTGGTACGACGTGTTCCGGCTGCCCGACCGGCGCCTGGCCATCACGGTCGGCGACGTGATGGGCAAGGGGCTGCTGGCCGCGGCGGGCATGGGCCGGGTGCGGAACGCGCTCCGGGCCCTGGCGCTGACCGACCCGCGGCCCGCGGCGGTGCTGGCCGGGCTGGACCGGCTGTTCACCGCGACCGAGCTCGAGGACTACGTCACCACGGTCACTTACCTGGTGATCGACCCCGAGACGGGGGAGGGGCAGGCCGGCAACGCGGGCCACCCGCCGACCCTGCTGCTGGCCCCGGGCGCGATGCCGGTGCTGGACAGCGCGGAGGCGGGCACGCCGCTGGGGTGGGCCAGCCCGCGCAGGCAGCACGCGTTCCGGCTGCCGCCCGGCTCGACCGCGGTGTTCTATTCCGACGGGCTGGTGGAGAACCGGATGCGCGGTCTCGACGCGGGCCTGGACGAGCTGGTCCGGATCGCCGCCGGCGCCCCGGCCGACCTGTCCGAGACGCCCGGGCGGCTGCTGCAGTACCTGCTGGACAACATGCTCGCCGGGTACGAGCAGGACGACGACGTGACCATGCTCGTCCTGCACGTCCCGGCCGGACCGGTCTCCGGTACTCCGGCCCCCGACGGCGGCCCGGCCGGGCCGCAGTGGGTTCAGCCGTGACCTCCGGGTGCCTGACCGGCGCGGCAGACGTGTACAAGGCACTCCCAGGGGCCACCTATGGTGGTGGAGAGGAGGCGGGCGGGTTGCTGTTGATATCTCCACCGGCGAGCGGGAAGCCTGCTTCCTGGCACGGTCCAGGCGTCAAGACCCTCTCGGGAGGGCTCATTAGCGTGCGTATTCAGCTCAGCCAAGCTACCTTGCGAAGGAAGAGGTGACCGTGGTGGTGAGCGCTGCCAACTCCGCGGCGCGCAAGCGCTCCCGGCCGTCTAGCTCCGCGGCCCGGGACTCACGAGTATCCGATCAGGCGGCCGACGGCATGTCCGAGGCTACTGAGGCGGAGCCCCTCGCAGGCGGCCGTGCGGCCAAGGCGCGGGAAGAGCTCGCCGCGGCGCCGTCCCCGGGCCAGCCGGGCGATCCGGCCGGCGCGGACGACCTTGACGGGGACGCGGACCTCGCGGGCGAGGACCTCGACCTGGAAGATCTTGAGGACCTCGACGACGAGCTCGTCGTGGAAGACCTGGAGATCATCGTCGTCGACACGCCCGACACCGACACGCCCGAGGCCGACCTGCCGGAGGACACCGACGGCGAGGCCGAGGACCCCGCGCCGGCCGCTCCGGTCGTAGTCGCCAACGGCGCGGCGCCAGCCGAGGGCAAGGCCCCCGGTGAAGGCAGCGACGAAGAGGTTCTCGTCTTCGGCGACGATGACGACGACCTGCCGGCCGCTCAGGTGGCCGTCGCCGGCGCCACCGCCGACCCGGTCAAGGACTATCTCAAGCAGATCGGCAAGGTTCCGCTGCTCAACGCCGAGCAGGAGGTCGAGCTGGCCAAGCGGATCGAAGCCGGCCTGTTCGCCGAGGAGAAGCTGGCCGAGTCCGAGCGGATGAACACGGACCAGCGTATCGACCTCGAGTGGATCGCCGAGGACGGCCGCCGGGCCAAGAACCACCTCCTGGAGGCCAACCTCCGGCTGGTAGTCAGCCTGGCCAAGCGGTACACCGGCCGCGGCATGCTCTTCCTGGACCTGATCCAGGAGGGCAACCTCGGCTTGATCCGCGCGGTGGAGAAGTTCGACTACACCAAGGGCTACAAGTTCTCCACCTACGCCACCTGGTGGATCAGGCAGGCGATCACCCGCGCGATGGCCGACCAGGCCCGTACCATCCGCATCCCGGTACACATGGTCGAGGTCATTAACAAGCTGGCCCGCGTACAGCGCCAGATGCTCCAGGACCTCGGCCGCGAGCCGACCCCGGAGGAGCTGGCGGTCGAACTCGACATGACCCCGGAGAAGGTCGTCGAGGTGCAGAAGTACGGCCGCGAGCCGATCTCCCTGCACACCCCGCTGGGCGAAGACGGCGACAGCGAGTTCGGTGACCTGATCGAGGACTCCGAGGCGATCCAGCCCGGCGAGGCGGTCTCCTTCACCCTGCTCCAGGAGCAGCTCCACTCGGTGCTGGACACGCTGTCCGAGCGCGAGGCGGGCGTCGTCTCCATGCGGTTCGGCCTTACCGACGGCCAGCCGAAGACCCTGGACGAGATCGGCAAGGTCTACGGCGTGACCCGCGAGCGGATCCGCCAGATCGAGTCCAAGACCATGTCCAAGCTCCGCCACCCCTCCCGCTCCCAGGTCCTCCGCGACTACCTGGACTAAGAGGGACCCGCACGCCGAAACCGGGGCACGCCGAAACCCGGGCCCAGGACGCTCACCCGTCCCGGACCCGGGTTTCGCATTTC
>DASWUW010001209.1:0-5050 GCA_036406335.1 Trebonia sp. | reverse complement strand
AGGCCGGACAAGGCCGGCGAGCAGGTCGCCGGCGGCGGCGCGGGCGCGATCGATTTCATCCGGCCTCAGGCCGGCCAGCCGCAGGCAGGCCACGGCGATCTGAGGCCCGTGGCCGTCGCTGAGCGCGCCCGCGCGGCGCAGCTGGATAACCGACTCGACCAGCTGCATGATCAGCGCCGCGGTGAGTCCCTCGTCCATGTCAGTGCCGCGGCCCGCCCTGGCGGCCGCGAGCCCAAGCCGCCCGTAGCTCGCCTGCAGCTGATCCCGCTCCGCCCGGAACGACTCGAACTCGGTCCCCTGTACCTCGGGCGCCAGGTACAGCGAGGCGATGTTGTGCGGGGCCCGGGTGAGGGTGCCCACGTCGGCCAGGGCCAGCGCGTACAGTCCGGCGGCGGGGTCGTCGCGGCAGCGGGACTCTAGGTCGGACGCGATCCGCAGGCTCGGCCGGACCGACTGGGTCAGCAGCTCGAGCAGAATCTCGTCCTTGCCTGCGAAATGGTAGTACAGCGAGGCCTGGCGGATGCCGACCCGGGCGGCGATCTGCCGGGTGGTCGTGGCGGCTAGGCCCTGACCAGTGAACAGCGCCGCCGCCGCGTCAAGGATCTCCTCCCGCGGCGCGATTCCGGTGTAGCTGGCCGGCCGCAGCCGCGGACGTCCCGCACGGCGGCTCCCAGCCACCGCGCCCGCACCGTTCACGTCCGCTCCCGCCACGCCCTCCAGCCGCCGTAACTGGTGATGTCCGCCGCGCCGGTCACCGCGGCCGGTTCGCACAAGAAGCCGAGCACGTCACGGCCGTCCTCAAGGTACACCCTGCCGATCGCCATCGGCGCTGCCAGGCCCGCCATGAACCGCCCGAGCCCGTCGGCCGGCAGCCGCCAGATCTCGCCCGCGATTGACCGGCCGGCCGCGCCGGGAGCCACCCGCATCAGGCCTGGCTTGGGCGGCGCGGTGCCCAGGGCGAACAGCCGGTAGCAGGGCGCCGTCGCGGACGGCCCGGCCAGCGCCGCGCCCGCCGCCAGCAGCTCGTGGTTGAGCGGCTGGCCGGACAGGTGGGCGCCGACGACCAGCAGCTCGACAGTCGCCTGTCCGTACCGCCCGGCGATCTCGGCCAGGCGGGCGTCACTGCCCGCCGGGCCGGTCAGCATGATCCCGAACGGCAGCCCGCGCACCGTCCCGGCCGGGATCGCGAGCGACGCCAGGTCGAGCAGGTTCGCGCAGTTGGTAAAGCGGCCGAGCCGGGCATTGACGTCGACCGGGTCGGCGGCGACCTCGGCCAGGGTGGGATGGGCGGTGGTGGCCGGGGTAAGCAGCGCGTCACAGCCGGCCAGCGCCGCCGCCGCCCGGGCGGCGAGCCGGTCAAGCCGCTCGGCGTCGGCGAACAGCTCGGCGGCGGTGAACCGGGCGCCGTCGAGGATGATCCGGGCGACGACCGGGTCCAGGCTGGTGCCGACGGCGGCCGGGCGGGCGGCGATGTGCGCGCCCACGGCGCTGTACCGCTCGGCCACGAACGCCCCGCCGTACAGCAGCGCGGCCGCCTCCAGCAGCGGCGTGATGTCGACTGGCACGGTCTCCACGCCGGCTGCCTGGAGCCGGCTGGCGGCGGCCGTGAACGCGTCCGCCCAGCCGTCGGCCAGCCCGTCGAGCTGGGTCGGCAGCGGCACTGCGAGGCGGGCCGGCCGCCCGGCGGGGGCCCCGCCGGGCAGGCGCCAGGCGCCCCGGGGGTAGCCGCCGAGCAGGTCGGCGAGAGGATCGGTGCCGTCGGGGCCGCTCATCACCGCGACGGCGCGCTGAGCCAGGCCGAGCGAGCGCGCGAAGACGGTCACGCAGTCGAGCGTGCGGCAGGCCGGGACGACGCCGGTGGCGGGGATAACACCCCGGGTCGGCTTGACGCCGATCACGCCGTTGAGGGCGGCGGGCACCCGTCCGGAGCCGGCGGTGTCCGTGCCGAGGGCCAGGTCCACCAGCCCCAGCGCGACCGCCACACCCGAGCCAGAGCTGGAGCCGCCGGAGATCCGCGTGGGGTCCCACGCGTTGCGGACCGCTCCGTAGGGGCTGCGGGTGCCGACCAGGCCGGTGGCGAACTGGTCGAGGTTGGTCTTGCCGAGGATGATGACGCCGGCCGCGCGCAGCCGGGCGACGGCGGTCGCGTCCGCGGCTGGCCGGTAGGCAAACGTCGGCGCGGCCGCCGTGGTGGGCATCCCGGCTACGTCAATGTTGTCCTTGACTGCGGCGACCAGGCCCGCCAACGGCAGTGGCTCGCCCGCGGCGACGCGGATGTCGATCGCCGCCGCTTCCGCCAGCGTGTCGCCGGCGTCGCGCAGCGTGATCCAGACCTCCGGCCGGCTGGCGGCGTCGACCGCGGTGTACGCGGCCCGGACTCGCGCGGTCACGCTTCCCGAGACGGCGGTCACCGTGATTCACCTTCGTCAGCCGGCCGTAGCTCACCAGGAACCACTGCCACCAGCACTTGCCCCGCCGCCACCTGCGCGCCGACACCGACGTAAACGGCGGCGACGATCCCGTCGTGCGGCGCGGTGACGGCCGTCTCCATCTTCATCGCCTCCAGTGACACCAGCTTGTCCCCCTTCGCGACCCGGCTGCCCGGCCGGGCCTGTACCTGCCAGACGGTGGCGATGAACGGCGCGGGCACGGACGTCGCACCGTCCGGCACCCGGGCCGGTTCCGTCCCGGTGCTCGCGGGCGGGTCGGCCTCGGCCCGGTCGAACTCGCCCGAGGCCCGCCACCGCTCCTTCTCCTGCTGGAACGCGGCCGCCTGGCGGCCGCGGAACTCCGCGATTGAGGCCGCGTTCGCCGCCAGGAACCGCGTGTAGGACCCGTAGTCGAACCAGCCGTCGGTCACCTCGACGTGCCCGCGCCCGGCGTCCGTCTCCGCCCGCAAGTCGAGCAGTTCTTCCGCGCTGACCGGGTACCACTCGATCTGGTCGAAGAATCGCAGGCTCCATGGCCGCCCGGTGAACAGCCCCGCCCGGCGGAAGCGGTTCCACACCTGGGTGGTGCGGCCGACGAACTGGTAACCGCCGGGTCCTTCCATGCCGTAGACGCACAGGTAGGCACCGCCGATGCCGACGGAGTTCTCGGCCGTCCAGGTCCGCGCGGGGTTGTACTTGGTGGTCACGAGACGGTGCCGGGGGTCGACCGGGGTGGCGACGGGGGCGCCCAGGTAAACATCGCCGAGTCCGAGTACCAGGTACCTCGCGCTGTACACGATGTCGTACACGTCGGCGGTGGACGCCAGCCCGTTGACCCGGCGGATGAATTCGATGTTCGACGGTGTCCACGGCGCGTCGGACCGGACCCCGTTCATGTAGCGCTCGATCGCCAGCCGGGTCGCCGGGTCGTCCCACGACAGCGGCAGCCGTACGGTCCGGGACGGCACGCGCAGCTCATGCGTTGGCGGCAGTTCGTCCTCGAGCCGCCGCAGCACCGGGAGCAGGGACCGGGCGGGGAGCTGGCGGGCGTCGGTGTGCACCTGGAGCGACCGGATGCCGGGGGTGAGGTCGATGACGCCGCCAAGTCCCTCTGCCTCCATTGCTTCCTGCAGCGCGTGCACCCGCATCCGCAGTCCCAGGTCGAGGACCGGGTCGCCGTACTCGACGATGACGTTGTCGTCGCCGTCGCGCCGGTAGACCACGGCCGGCACGTCCACCCCGCCTTCGCGGCGCCCGAGGATGCCGTCATCGCCGTCGCCCCCGGTGCGGGTCAGCCGTGGTACCGCCCGGCGGTCACGCAGTGCGGCGGCGTCCGCCTCCCTCACCGGCACGAAATGGAGCGTGTCCCCCGCGCGCAGCTGGCCCACCTTCCACAGGTCGCCGGTGGCGACCACGGCGGGGCAGACGAAGCCGCCAAGACTGGGCCCGTCCGGGCCCAGGATGATCGGCGTGTCGCCGGTGAAGTCAAGGGCGCCGACGGCATAGGGCACGTCGTGGATGTTGGACGGGTGCAGCCCGGCCTCGCCGCCGTCCTCGCGGGCCCACGACGGGCGCGGGCCGATGAGCCGCACTCCGGTGCGGGCCGAGTTGTGGTGGACGGTGTAGACGCTCGAGTACAGCTCGTCGATGCCGGCCCGGGTGAAGAACTCAGGTGCCGCGTGCGGTCCCTCGGTGACCCCGATCTCCCAGTCGCTGACGATGGCCGGACGGCGGTCCTCCGGTGTCGGTGCCGGGTCGCCCAGCGGTGTACGGGCGCTGGCGCGCAGCACGTCGCCCGTCATCAGTGCCCGTCCGCCGTGGCCGCCGAACCGTCCCAGGGTGAACGTCGACGCACTGCCCAGGTAGGGCGGCACGTCGAAGCCGCCGCGCACGGCGAGATAGGTCCGCAGGCCGGGTCCGGGAACCGGGCCGATTGCAAGGACGGCACCCGCGCGCACCGCGACTGGAGTCCACCACGGAACCGGCGCCCCGTTGAGCGTCGCCTCCGCCACCGCGCCGCCGAGCGCGACGAGCGTGTCGTGCGAGAACGACAGGGTCGGCCCGGTCGCGGTGATCTCGAGGGCCGGGGCACCCTGCGGGTTGCCGACGGCAAGGTTGACTTCGCGCAGCGAAACTTCGTCCATCGGCCCGCTCGGCGGCACCCCCACCTGCCAGTAGCCGAGCCGCCCGGGCCAGTCCTGCACGGTTGTCAGCGCTCCGGGCGCCAGCACGTCGATTCTCGGCTCGGGGTCGCCGACCCCGTCCAGGGTGGACGTCGAGTGCGTCACGGCCAGCACGTCGGGCCGCGCCGCGGCGGCCCGCAGCAGGCCGAGGTTGGTGGCGACTCCGTCGACCCGGGTGCCGGCCAGCGCGCCGGCGAGCGCCAGCAGGGCGGTGTCCCGGTCAGCGGCGCAGGCGATGATCTTCGCGACCATCGGATCGTAGTGCGGCGACACCTCAAGTCCGGGCTCTATCCAGGCGTCGACCCTGATTCCCGGGCCGTCCGGGAAAACCACGGACGTGACGAGCCCGGGGCTGGGGGCAAAGTCCCGCCCCGGGTCTTCGGCGTAGACACGGGCCTCGACGGCGTGACCACGGGCCACGTGCGGGGATGCGACGAA
>DASWUW010001208.1:0-2445 GCA_036406335.1 Trebonia sp. | reverse complement strand
AGGAGCAGCTGGTCGCTGGGCTGGAAGTTGTAGACCTGCTTGGCCCCCGCGTCGCTGCCGAGGGTGATGAGACCGAGAGGCGGGGCGGGCGCGCGGACCTCGAGCACGGTGACCTCGCCGTCGGCCTGCGAGACCAGGATGGGCGGCGGGTGCCCGCAGTTCAGAATCGTCAGCTTGCCCCGGATCGGGTCGATCTCGGCCAGCAGGGCGGTGACGAACTCCTCGTACTGGCCCCAGCGGCGCGACAGGCCGGCGTCGAGGCGGTCGGCGATCTCGTTGAGCGTGCCGACGTTGTAGGCCAGCTCGCGGAACCGGCCGATGATGTCGGCCGCGACCTCGACCGCGCCCAGGCCCTTGCCGCGCACGTCGCCGATGATCAGCCGGATGCCGTAGTTCTCGGTGTACAGGGCCTCGTACAGGTCGCCGCCGACCCGGGCGGTCGCGGCGGCGGCCAGGTAGACGACTCCGAGCTTGAGCGGGCCGAGCTGCTCCGGCAGCGGGCGCATCACGGCTCGCTGCGCCGCCTCCGCGACCGAGGTGACATCGGCGAAGTGCTGTTCCTGCTTCTCCTGGTCGACGGTCAGCCCGGGGGCGCCGAGCTTCAGGCCGGCCAGGCTGAGGGCGGTCGTCACCGCGATCGCGCCCGCGGCGGCCAGCGGCAGCTGGTGACCGCCGTCGGTCACGGTGATGCCGCCCCGGACGAGGGCGTCGACGGCGACCGCGGCTGCCTCGGCCGCCAGACCGTAGCCGAGCGGCCGCCATACGGTGGTCGCCTGGATGCCGGCCAGGGCGGGCGGGACGGCGAGCAGCAGCACCAGCACCAGCGGGCTGGGCCAGGCCCGGGTCAGGCACACGGCCGCGACGGCGACCGCCGCGGCGGCCACGGCCAGCTCTAGCCACCACGCCTTCCAGGGGGCTGAGCGCCGCTCGGGCACCGCCGCCTCGGTCTGCTCGCGGGCACCGCCCCGGAAGTGCTTCCGCATACTCCCTGCATACCGCACCACCAGTGCCGAAGACGACATGTCGTCCATCTCGTTGCGATAGTGGTGTCTGAGCCGGCCATCTGCGATGGCCAGCCACCATCGTGGGTCATCGGCGGCGGATAGCGCCGGTTTTGGCCCACGATCACGCGGGGCGGGGCGGGGCGGGGCGAGGCGGGGCGAGGTAACTCGGGGTGGCGAGGGCCGGGCCTATTGTCCACAGGTAAGGGTGACTCGGGAAGGTTATCCACAGGAATTGCGCGGCGGTGGCGTCCGGCGCAGGGGAAAGAACACGCTGGTTCTATGCCAGTGGCACTGCCGGACCGGCTTCGAGAGCTACTTGCGCAGCAGGCGCAGGTGGTCAGTCGTCCGCAGGCCATGGAGATGGGACTTGGCGCGGCCGCCATACGCAACCGGCTGCGCTACGGCGACTGGCAGCAGCTGGGATTCGGCGTGTACGCCGCCTTCACGGGTGCGCCCAAGCGGGAGGCAGAGATCTGGGCTGCGCTGCTGCGCGGCGGACCGGGTTCCGTTCTAAGCCACTGGACCGCGGCGGAAAGACATCACCTGACGGATAAACCCAGCGCGGCGATCCACCTCACCGTGCCCTGGGAGCGCCATCCGGCTCGGCGAGCGAAGGTGCCGGGCATCGTCATTCACCGGTCGAGGTCGATTGGGTTCGCCCGGCATCCGGTGATGACGCCGCCCTGCACCCGGGTCGAGCACACTGTGCTCGATCTCATTGAGGCGGCCGGCGATTTCCCAGAGGCGTACGACTGGATATGCCGTGCCGTCGGCCGCAGGCGAACCACCGCCGACCGAATTCACGAGGCGATGGACGAACGACCGCGGATGCGCTGGCGGCGCGATCTCGAACTGGCCCTCGGCCATGCCCGGGAAGGTGCTCTCTCGCTCCTCGAGTTGCGTTACGTCCGCACGGTCGAGCAACCGCACGCCCTCCCGGTCGCAGTGCGGCAAGCCCGGATCCGGCTGGGCACGGGCAGCAGGTACCTGGACAACCTGTACGGCGAGTACCGGGCCTGCGTGGAAATCGACGGGTCCGCTTCCCACCCGGCCGATGAACAGTGGCGGGATAAGAACCGCGACCGCTGGATCGCCGTAAACGAAGGGATCGACACCATCCGCATCGGCATGCCGCACCTGAGAAACCAGCAGGCTCAGTGCGCGACGGCCGCCGACCTGGCTCAGTGGCTCAGTGGCCGCGGACCTCAGGTCGGCCGTCCCTGCCGCCCGGGCTGCCCAGTCTCCGGAGCGTGGGCCATCGGCGGCGGATAGCGCCGCTTTCGGACCACGATCACGTGGAGATCGAGACCGAGACCGAGACCGAGACGGAAGTGGTGTGGGGCGGGGGTGGTGTGTGGGGCGGGGTGGTGTGTGGGGCGGGCTAGCTGGCGGAGGCTAGGGGGGAACGGTAGGCGGGGGCGGGGGCGGCCTGGGCGGCGGG
>DASWUW010001207.1:0-4070 GCA_036406335.1 Trebonia sp. | reverse complement strand
GGGATCCGGCGGTTCCCGGCGAGCCGAAAGAGCCTGCGCTGGAGCCACTGTCCAGTACCGGGGTTGCCCGGATGCTGGAACATGTGCAGGACAACCCGCTGGGGAACAAGCCGGGCGGCGGCAAGACATCACTGGCCGGAGTTCAGGACAAGATCGTGCTGGCCCGTACCGAAGCGGGCTGGAACCGGGTAATCGACGGAACGCCTGTTCAAGCTTGTCGTTCTCTCCGCCGCCGTGGGCAACCTCGACCTGCACGCGAAGAACCTCTCGCTACTGCATCGCCCCGATGGGTCGATGACGCTTAGCCCGGCCTATGACGTCGTGCCGCAAGCACATCAGCCCAACGACGGCGAGGTCGCCCTCGCGGTCAACGGCGAATACCGGCATGCTGCCCTCACCATGGATCATCTCGTTGCCGAGGGAAGCGTATGGGGGCTTACCCGATTCAACCCGGGCACGCTGGCTCAGCGCCCGGCGAGGCAGCGAGGCGGCGAGCGTAGCATCGGGCGCATGAGCGGAGCGGAGACCCGGCACGACCGGTACGACGTGGTGGTGGTCGGCGGCGGGCACAACGGGCTGACCGCCGCGGCCTACCTGGCCCGGGCGGGACTGTCGGTGGCGGTCCTGGAGCGGCTGGATCACGTCGGCGGGGCCGCGGTGTCGGCGCAGGCGTTCCCGGGGTTCCCCGCCCGCCTGTCGCGCTACTCCTACCTGGTGTCGCTGCTGCCGGAGACGGTTATCAAAGACCTCGGCCTCAACCTGGGGCTGGCTTCGCGCTCCACCGCGTCGTACACCCCGGTGATACGCGACGGCGCCGCCGGGGGGCTGCTGGTCGAGCGGCCCGAAGGCGCCGCTACCAGGGACAGTTTTCGGCAACTGACTGGTTCTGAGGCCGAGTACGAGGCCTGGCGGGACTTCTACAGGCAGGTCGCCGAGCTGGCCGCGGTGGTCGCCCCGACGCTGACCCAGCCGCTGCCGACCGCGGCCCGCATCCGGGCCCAGGCTGACCCGGTGCTGTGGCGGGACCTGGTCGAGCGGCCGCTGGGCGAGGCGGTGGAGCGGCGCTTCCGGGACGACACGGTGCGCGGGGTGGTCGCCACCGACGCGCTGATCGGCACGTTCGCCGGGATGCGGGACCCGTCGCTGATCCAGAACCGCTGCTTCCTCTATCACCTGATCGGCAACGGCACCGGGGAGTGGCGGGTGCCGGTCGGCGGGATGGGCGCGGTCACCAGCGCGCTGGCCGCCGCGGCCCGCGCGGCCGGGGCCGAGCTGGTAGTGAACGCCGAGGTCACCGCCATCCGGGACGGCTCCGGAGGCGCCGAGGTGGAGCTGCGCGGCGGCGACGGCCCGCGGACCCTGCACGCCCGCGTCGCGCTGGCCAACGTCGCCCCCTGGGTGCTCGCGGGGCTGCTCGGCGAGCAGCGGGACCCGGCCGTCAAGCCGGCCGGCGCCCAGCTGAAGGTCAACTTCCTGCTGCGCCGGCTCCCCCGGCTGGCGTCCGGGGCCGACCCGCGGGTCGCGTTCGCCGGGACCCTGCACCTAGGCGAGGACTACTCCGCGCTGGAGCGGGCCTACGCGCAGGCGGCCGCCGGCGAGCTGCCCGGGCAGCTGCCAGGCGAGGTGTACTGCCACTCACTGACCGATCCCTCGATCCTCGGCCCGGTGCCCGACGGCACCCACACGCTGACTTACTTCGGCCTGCACCTGCCCGCGGCGCTGTTCGCGGAGGCGGCGACGCGGGCCGAGCGCAAGGAACTCGCGGTCGCGCGGGCGATCGCCTCCCTGGACCAGCACCTGGCCGAGCCGCTGAAGTCGGTGCTGGCGCGCGATCCGGCGGGCAGGCCCTGCATCGAGGCGAAGATCCCGCAGGACGTGGAGGCCGACCTGGGCATGCCCGGCGGCCATATCTTCCACGGCGATCTCAGCTGGCCGTGGGCGGACGGCGACCCCCGGCCGGACACACCCGCGGGCCGCTGGGGGGTGGAGACCGGGCGGCAGAGCATCCTGCTGTGCGGCTCGGGTGCCCGGCGAGGCGGCGCGGTCTCGGGCCTGGGCGGCCACAACGCCGCTCAGGCGGTTTTGGAGCGGGCGTGACCGCGGCCCTGCGCGTGGCCGCCTGGCAGTGCCGCCCGGGGTCCTTCGACGTCGCGGGCAACCTGCGCCGGCTGGACGAGGCCTGCGCCGCGGCCGCCGCCGGGCGGGCGGACGTGCTGGTGACACCGGAAATGTTCACCACCGGCTACGCCATCACCCGGGACGGGGTGCGGCGCCTGGCCGAAGACGCGGGCGGCCCCACCGAGGCCGCCGTCGCCGGGATCGCACGCCGGCACCGCCTGGCGATCGTCTACGGCCATCCGGAACGGGCGGGGACCGCGGGCGCCTACAACGCGGCCACGCTGACCGGCCCGGACGGCGTCGTCCGGGGACGGCACCGGAAGGTGCACCTCTACGGCGACCTGGACCGGGAGCAGTTCCTGCCCGGTGACGCGGCCCCGGCCCCGTTCGACTTCGGCGGCTCCCGGGTCGGGATGCTGATCTGCTACGACGTCGAGTTCCCGGAGCCGGTGCGCCGTCTCGCGGTCGGCGGGGCGCGGACCGTGCTGGTGCCGACCGCCAACATGGCCGGCTGCGAGCAGGTCCAGGATTTCCTGGTCCGCGCCCGGGCCTGCGAGAACGCCGTCAGCCTGGTCTACGCGAACTACTGCGGCGCCGACGACGTGTTCCAGTACAACGGGCGCAGCACGATCTGCGGGCCGGGCGGCGCGGTACTGGCCCAGGGCAGCCTGGACCGCGAGGAGCTGGTCATCGCCGACCTGCCCGGCGAGCCGGCCGGCACCTACCTCACCGACCGCCGGGCCGACCTGTACGACGGCTGAGCCGGGGCGCGGGCCGGAGCGCGGCCGGGGTCGGGTACCCGGGCGGCCGTCCGGGCTCAGGCGGCGAGCTGCTCTGTGAGCAGGTCGCGCACCGTAGCCGGCTCGCGGCCGAGGAGCTCGCCCAGCAGCGGGTCCGTCCCGGCGAAGTTGCCCGCGCGGGCGGCCTGGTAGAAGCCGAGCAGGAAGCGGGCCATCGGCTCCGGGGTGCCCTGCGCGGCCTGCGCGGCCACCCACTCTTCGTCCCCGAGGACGGTCCGCGAGATGTCGCGGCCGGTGAGCTCGGAGGCGATCGCGGCGACGGCACTGAAGGACACGGCGCTGCGCGCGGTGAGCGTGACCGGGCCGTCGAATTCCCGCGGGCCGGCCAGGATCACCGCGGCCGCCTCGGCCTCGTCGGCGCGGTCGGTCCAGGACACCGGCCCGTCGGCCGGCGTCGCGATGACCCCGGTCTCGCGCCAGGGTCCGGTCAGCCAGCCGAGGCTGTGCGCGTAGAAGCCGTTGCGCAGCGAGGTCCAGGCGACGCCGGAGTCCGCGAGGAGCGCCTCGGTCGCGGCGTGGTCGCGCGCCGGGAAGAACGGGCTGCCGGGCCCGGTGTGCTGGTGGCTGGTGTAGAGGATCCGGCGGGCGCCGGCCGCGACGGCGGTCTCGACGCCCACCCGGTGCAGGCTGACCCCGTCGGCCGCCGGGTCGCTGGACGAGACGAGCAGTACCTGCTCGGCCCCCTCGAACGAGTCGCGCAGCGCCTCTGGGTCCTCGTAGGAGCCACGGCGCACGCGCACGCCGCGCTCGGCGAAGTGCCGCGCCTTAGCGGGGTCGCGCACGCTCACCCCGATCTGGTCCGCGGGGACGAGCTTGAACAGGTGCTCGACGGTGGCCCCGTTGAGCGCGCCGGTAGCGCCGGTGATGACGATCATGTGCTGCCGCCTTCTTGTTATCAGTGATACCAAGATGACGTTATCAGAGAAAATTCACCGATAGCAAGTTTTTGCTATCATCGATAACGTGACTGAGCTGAGCCCTGTATCGGCGCGCGACCAGACCCGCGCCCACCTGGTAGAAGTCGCGGCCGAGCTGCTCGCCAGCCAGGGACCGGACGCGGTGACGACCCGCTCGGTGGCACTCGCGGCGGGCGTGCAGGCACCCGCCATCTACCGGCTCTTCGGCGACAAGGGCGGCCTGCTCGACGCCGTC
>DASWUW010001206.1:0-3837 GCA_036406335.1 Trebonia sp. | reverse complement strand
CTCGGTGTCCTGGACCTCGCGGGCAGGCAAGCGCACCGGTTTGCCAAGGGAATGAAGGAAGTCCAGTCCGCCCTGGGCGGCCACCAGGACGCGGTGATCGCCCAGGCGACGGCGCGCGAGATCGGCGTTCAGGCGCACCTGGCGGGCGAGAACGCCTTCAGCTTCGGCCTGCTGCAGGAACGAGCACCGGCAGGCGCTGGCCTGCCGGCAGCAGGCGCACCGGGCCTGGCGGCAGGCTCAGCGCAAGTCCCGCGGATTCCCGCCCAAGCCGTAAGGTACGGGGCCGGGCGAACGCCGCGGGCCCGGCGCCGCCCCGGCCGCGAGTAGCGGCCGGAGCGGCGTAGTGCCGGGTAGTGCGGGGCGGCGAGCCGGGCGTCAGGCCTTGCCGGCCGCCCGCCAGCCTTCCGCGTAGTGCTCGCGGGCCTCGCTCGAGTAGGGCACCGGCGAAACGGTGGCCCGCACCTCAACCTGCTTGTGCGGCCGCTCGACCGCCGCCTTCTGCGAGCCGCCGTCCGGCTCGCCCCAGACCAGGGTGACCTCGGTACCGACGTCAATCGAGGGGTCGATAATGCCGAGCGACAGCTCCTTGCGCTCGTTGTAGCTGTAGCCGGTGAACAGCGACAGGCCGACGACCTGGCCGCCCAGCAGCAGCGCGTCGTAGTTGGACGAGGAGTAGTTCGAGATCGGGACGTCCAGGCCCTTGGCCGGGATCTCGTCGGTGAACAGCGAGGCGGCGATCTTGCCCGCGTCCTCGGCGTTCCAGGCCAGCGTCACCTTGCGCCGCTGAGACGGCTTGTCCAGCGCTTC
This sequence comes from Trebonia sp., assembly GCA_036406335.1. Lineage (GTDB taxonomy): Bacteria > Actinomycetota > Actinomycetes > Streptosporangiales > Streptosporangiaceae > Trebonia. The sequence goes on along the minus strand of DASWUW010001206.1, from coordinate 3,030 downwards.
GAGTGCCTCGCGGCCGACGAAGTCGTGGTCGAACTTCACCATGTGGCCGTAGCCGAGCTCGTACGGCGTGAGGTAGTAGTCGTCGATGTTGGAGGAGACGAACGAGCCGCCGAGGGTGCCCGCGAAGCCCTCGTAGCCCAGGGCGGGCAGCCACTCGCGGTACGCCTTCAGCTTCTCGCCGGTGTAGATGGCGGGCAGCGGCGACGGGATCCAGCCCGACTCCAGCGTGTTGCTCGCGTAGGCCCGGGACCCGACCGGCACGATGCCGAACTCCGCCCCCGCCTCCAGGATCGCCTCGCGGATCTCCAGGTACTCCTCGTACGGGCCCCAGACCTCGAGGCCGGGCTGACCCGACATGCCGTGCCGGAGCGCGGCCACCTTGCGGCCCTTGATGTTGATGAAGTCGGTGCGGAAGAACCTGATGTCCGCGAACGGGCCGCCGTTCAGCTTCTCGATGACCTGCTTCGCGTTCGGCCCCTGGATCTGGAACCGGTACTGCGTGCGGGTGACGGCCTGGCCCATCGGGCGCGACGGCGAGCGGTCGTCCCGGACCAGTTCGACGTCCCAGTCGCCGGTCTCGGCGTGGAACTGCACCCAGTTCACCGTCGGCACCCGGCCGACGAACTCGTACTCGTTCTCCTCGAGGTGGAACAGGATGCCGTCGCCGATGACGTAACCGTCATAGGTGACCGGGACGAACTGCTTGGCCATGTTGAGCGGAAAGTTCTTAAAGGTGTTGATCCCGAGGTAGGAGATCAGCTTCAGCGCGTCCGGGCCCTTGATGTACAGGTTCGCCATGTGGTGGCTCTGGTCGAACAGCACGGCCGTCTTGGCCCACGCGACCTGCTCGGCCTTCCAGTTGGAGAACTCGGTCGGGACAACCGGGTAGACGTAGGCGCCTTCCTGGGAGTTCCGCAGCAGCTCGACGGGGTTCTCCGTCTGCAGCAGATCCTCAAGGCTTCGCTGCGTCATATAGGTTTCCTACCTTCCTGTCACTGTGCGCTATGGAGGCGGCCGGATACAGCGTCCAGCCGGTGGCCCGATGACCATGATCTACCCCTGCCTGCGGCTTGTCGCTGTGGCAGCCACCCGAATTTCTACTGGCCTCGTCGTGGCCGGGCCCAGTGGCTTGTCATCCCCCACAGACGGCTGACCCCGCAGGTAGGGCGTGTGAGCAGCCACAATCCGGCCACCGCGGGGATGCCGCCGGGAAGCAAGAATCGTTGCCGGACCACAAAGGGCCGGCTGGCCCGGCGGACGGTAGATGCGCTATGCCTATCGGGTCGACAGGCATTCACCGCGAAGGAGTTTTACATGGAGACCTGGGACGCTATCCGGGCCCGGCGCAACGTGCGTACCTACCTGCCGGACCCGGTCGCCGCCGCCGACCTCGACCGGATCGCCGAGGCAGGCTGGCGGGCACCGTCGGCCAGCAACCGGCAGCACTGGAACTTCGTCATCGTGACCGGCCGGGACCAGCTGCAGGCGCTGTCCACCGTCTGGCCGGGGGCCCGGCACATCGCCGGCGCCGCCGCGGCGATCGCCCTGGTCATCCCGCAGCCGGAGGACGAACGGACCAAGGTCGTCGACCAGTACGACCTGGGGCAGGCGACCTACGCCATCATGCTCGCCGCCGCCGACCTCGGCATCGGCACCGGCCACTCGTCGGTCGGCGAGCAGGAGCGGGCCCGCGAGATCCTCGGCGTTCCCGCCGACCACGACGTCGCCTACCTGATCGGCGTCGGCTACCCGGCCGACCGCCCGCTCAAGCCCCTGGTAAAGCCGAACCGGCTGCCCTTCGACGAGGTCGTCCGGCACGGCCACTGGTAAGACCACGCCTGCGTTCGGGATGATTTCAACGAGCGTCATCATCCCGAACGGAGGCGGCTGACCCTAGGTCCGCCAGCGCCAGCCGGGCGGCGTGGTAGCCGCCCATGCCGTGCACCCCGGCCCCCGGCGGCGTGCTCGCGGAGCACAGGTACACACCGGGCAGCGGGGTGCGCCAGGGGTGCGGGGACAGCACCGGGCGGCGCAGGAACTGAGCGAAACCGGAGTAGCCGCCGGCGATGTCGCCGCCGACCAGGTTCTCGTTGTGCTTCTCCAGCGCGGCCGGGCCGCGGCCGGCCCGGGCCAGGACCAGGTCCCGGAAGCCGGGCGCGAACCGCTCCAGCTGGTTTTCGACCGCGGCGGTCATGTCGACCGCCGACCCGTTCGGCACGTGGCAGTACGCCCACAGCACATGCCGGCCGGCGGGCGCACGCGACGGGTCGGCCGCGCACGGCTGCACCGCGAGCACGTACGGCCGCTCCGGGTGCCGCCCCGCGGCGACCTCGGCCTCCCCGCGGGCGATCTCCTCCAGGGTCCCGCCCAGGTGCACCGTCGCCGCGGCGGCGACCGCGGGGTCCCGCCACGGCACCGGCCCGGACAGCGCCCAGTCGAGCTTGAACACGCCCGGGCCGTACCGGTAACGGCGCAGCCCGCGCGCGTAGCCGGACGGCAGCCGGCTGCCGCAGACGGCGAGCACCTGGCGCGGCGTCAGGTCGAGCAGGATGACCGGGGCCCGGGGCACGTCGGCCAGGTCGCGTACCGGCCGTCCCGTCTCGGCGCTGCCGCCCAGGCTGGTGAGCAGGTCCACCAGAGCGGCGACGAGGCGGGCGGAACCGCCGCGGACGACCGGCCAGCCGACCTGGTGCGCGAGCGCGGCCAGCAGCATCCCGTAGCCGCCGGTGATCGGCCGCCGCAGGTCGACCATCGAGTGCGCGGACATCCCGGCGAGCACGGCGCGGGCCCGCTCCCCGCCGAAGACGGACCGCCCCAGCACGGTCGCGGGCAGCACGCCGAAGGCGCCGTAGCGGGCCAGCCGCAGCGGCGCGCGCGGCACCGACAGCGGCGAGAGCAGCGAGTCGACCAGGCCGAAGCCGTCGCGCGCGGTCGCGCCCACGGTCTGCCGCCAGGCCGCCGCGTCCCGGCGCGACCCCAGCCCGTCCGCGGTCGCCGCGACATCCCGGTGCACCAGGACCGCGTCCTGGC
>DASWUW010001205.1:0-8434 GCA_036406335.1 Trebonia sp. | reverse complement strand
ACCTTCGTTGAGGCTTACGCCCAGGTCACGCTGCTGCTGGTGCCCGCTTTCCTGATCGGTTTCCTGCTGGCGGGCCGCGCGTTGATCGGCCGGGTTTTCCGGCTGTGCCTGTTTACCCTCGTCGCTTACGTGGGCGGCGTCCTGCTGGCGGCGCCGTACCTGCTCTACGCGCTGAAGCACTACCCGGCCGAGCTCACCCGGCAGCTGCCCCAGTTCTCCCTCGACGAGTCCGGCTTGGTGCTGCCGCGCTTCGACCGGCTGCTAGGCCAGCACTGGCTGGCCGCCGCGGCCGGACACGACACGTCGGCTACCAGCTACGTGGGCGTCCCGCTGCTCCTGGTCCTGGTGCTGCTGGCGGTGTTCCGCTGGCGGAGCCGGCTGAGCTGGCTGCTCCTCATCGGGTTCATCGTCGTCATCGGCCTCGCCGCCGGCCCCAACCTGATCGTCGACGGCAAGACGCTCTTCGCGCTGCCGTGGGGCGGGCTGTGGGGCCTGCCCATCGCCAGGAGCGCGGAAGCGGTCCGGCTGATCGTCTTCGGCTACCTGATCCTCGCGGTCGCCCTGGCCCAGTGGCTGGCCGCACTGACCAGGAGCTGGCTGGTGCGGGCGGCCCGCTGGGGCCTGGGCGTGCTGGCGATCGCCGCTATTTTCGCCGACCTGCCCACGTTCGCCGAGGTCGTGGTGCCGCCCGCGCCGCCGGGCTGGGAAACGGCGACGTCCCTGCCGCCGACCAACACCATCCCGGCATTCTTTACCGACGGCAGCTACAAGCGGTACATCAGGCCGGGGGAGATCGTCGCGGTCGTCTCGCGCCGCGGCAACGCCGGGATGCTGTTCCAGGCCACCACGGACTTCTACTTCCGGATCAACGGCGGCTTCATCAACGCCTCACTGTCCCGCGGCGACGCCCTGCCGTCTTACTTCGACCTGATGGGATACCCGAACCAGGGGCGGTCCCGGGAGTTCGAGGACTACATCCGGGCCGAGGGGGTCGGCGCCATCATCGTCGAGCAGGCCTGGTCGGAGCTCTGGATGTACAACTTCGGCGCGCTCGGCATGACCGCCGTCTCCGGGGGCGGGGTAACCCTCTACCAGACCAGCGAGATGATCCCCGCCCCGCTGTACCCGGCGGGCGCGCACCTGCTGCCCGCTCCGGTGTGGTCGCTCGGCTTACCGGTTGCCCGTGTCCTCCTCGAGGATGAACCGGGCCCGGCGAATTTCGTTCCCCGGGAGGTCGCGGGACGCAGCGCGCGAAGGCTAGCCTGAGTGGCTGGCCGATCAGGAACCGGGGCAGACAGCTCCATTTCGCGGACTGGGCCAAGGAGATCCGTTGAATGCCGTCCCGCTGATTCTTACCGGCTTCGTCGCCTGCGTGGTCGAAGCCGTCGAGGCCCTCACCATCGTCCTCGCCGCGGGCCTCACCCGTGAGTGGAGATCCACTTTTCAGGGCGCGGGTGTGGCGCTGGTGGTCCTGGCCGTGATCACCGCCGCCGTCGGCCCGGCCATCAGCTACCTGCCGCTGACCGCACTGCGCCTGGCCGTGGGCGCGCTGCTGGCCGTCTTCGGCCTGCAGTGGCTGCGCAAAGCGGTGCTCCGCGCCACCGGCTACAAAGCGTTCCATGACGAGGCCGGTGCTTACCAGCGGGAAATCGCCGCCGCGCAGCAGGCCGCGGTCGAGCGACGACGCGGCGTCAGCGACTGGTACTCCTTCACCCTGGCCTTCAAGGGCGTGCTCCTGGAGGGCCTGGAGGTCGTCTTCATCGTCATCACGTTCGGGGAAAACCAGCGGAACGTCGGCGCTGCCGTTATCGGCGCGGCGGCCGCGATCGTTCTGGTCACCGCGGTCGGCATCGCGGTCAAGGCTCCGCTGACCAAGGTGCCGGAGAACTGGATGAAGTTCGCGGTGGGCATCATGCTCACCAGCTTCGGTACCTTCTGGGGTGCTGAAGGGGCGGGAGTGGCCTGGCCGGGCAACGACGCCGCCCTGCTGGTCCTCGTCCCGGTGGTCGCGCTCCTGGCTGGCGCCTCCGTTTTCTGGCTGCGCTCGCGCAAGACCGCAGCCCAACCTGACCAGGAACGGGAGCTCGCCGCGGGATGAAAGCACTCAAGTCGTTCGGCGCATTCTGGTACGACTTCGTCATCGGTGATGACTGGCACGTGGCCGTCATCGTCGTAGCGGGTCTGGCCCTGACTGCCGTCAGCGTGCACGCGGCCCGCCTGAACGCGTGGTGGCTGCTGCCGGTCTTTGTCTTGGCCGCTCTTGTCTGGTCGCTTCACCGGGCCACGGCCCGCAAGTAGAAACGCCAGGAGAATTCCGAACGAAGGCGTGGCTTCGCCCTCCCTCAGCCGGCCGACGTACACCTGAGGGAGGATGCGTCCCGGCGGGAATGAGGCCTCAGGGGCGATGTGCGGCCGGGCCGTTTTTTCTAACGTAGTCAGTATGACGTGGAGCTTTATACCGCATTTGGTGCAGTCTTACGGTTACTGCGCTGTGTTCGCGCTGATCGCCCTGGAAAGCATAGGGATCCCGCTGCCGGGGGAGACGGCACTGATTACGGCGGCGCTTTACGCGGGCACCACGCACCAGCTCAACATCATGGTGCTGGCCGCTGTCGCCGCCGCCGGGGCCGTCGCCGGCGACAACGCCGGCTACTGGCTCGGCCGCACGGGAGGCTACCGGCTGGCTGAACGCTACGGGCGCTTCATCCACCTGGACCACGCCCGGCTGACGGTCGGACGTTACCTGTTCGCCCGGCACGGGGTGAAGGTGGTGTTCTTCGGGCGGTTCGTCGCCGTGCTGCGGACCTTCGCCGCGTTTTTTGCCGGGGTGAGCAGTATGCGCTGGCCGCGCTTCATGGCTGCGAACCTGGCCGGCGGCCTGCTGTGGGCGAGTTTTTACGCCTTTGGCGCATACGCCCTCGGCAGCGCCGCCCACAGCGTCGGGACCGCGATCACCTATGTCGGCTACGCCGTGGCCAGCGTGGCCACGATCGCCTCTTTCGTCCTGGTTCGCCGCTCCGTGCGCCGCCTGCAAGGGCGAGCGGAAGCTACCTTTCCCGAAGAGCTCACCCCTTGCTCAGCGACTCCGGAACCAGCCCCTGAGCTGGTTTAGCCGCTTCCGGCCGGGTCATCCGACCGGATGACCCGGCGCCGCGGATAGGGATCGCGCGGACGACGCGGAGCAGAGTACCCGGCCCGTAACGTGGGACTCTGACGAAAAGGTGGGTAACCCGTGATCGAGGTTAATCAGCTGTGCAAGCGGTACGGCGGCAAGCTCGCGGTTGACAACCTGTCCTTCGTGGTCCGCCCCGGTGTGGTGACGGGGTTCCTGGGCCCGAACGGAGCGGGCAAGTCTACGACGATGAGGCTCATCCTCGGTCTGGACGCACCGACCTCAGGGACGGCGACGGTAAACGGAAAACCGTTCGCAGCCCACGCGCGGCCGCTGCACGAGGCCGGGGCGCTGCTTGAAGCCCGGGCGGTGCACACGGGCCGGTCGGCGCGTAACCACCTGCGGGTCATGGCCGCGACCACCGGCATCGGCCGGCGGCGGGTGGACGAGGTGATCGAGATGGTCGGGCTGGCGGACGTGGCCAGCCACCGGGCGGGCTCGTTCTCGCTGGGAATGGGCCAGCGCCTGGGGATCGCGTCCGCGCTGCTGGGCGACCCGCAGACGCTGATCCTGGACGAGCCGGTCAACGGGCTGGACCCCGATGGCGTCCGCTGGATTCGCAACCTGCTGCGCCGGCTGGCCGACGAGGGACGGACCGTCTTCCTGTCCTCGCACCTCATGAGCGAGATGGCGCTGACCGCCGACCACGTGATCGTGGTGGGCCGCGGCCGGCTGCTCCGCGATCAGTCGATGGCCGAGTTCATCGCGTCGGCCTCGACCGGGGTCGTCCGGGTTCGCTCGCCGCAGGCCCGGGAGCTGGCGGGCCTGCTGACGGGGGAAGGGGTCACCGTCCGCGACCTCGCGGACGGGGTGCTGGAGGTAGAGGGCCTGTCGTCGGAGCGCATCGGCACCGTGGCGGCGTCCGCGCAGATCACCCTCTACCAGCTGGCGACGCAGGACGCGTCGCTGGAGGAGGCCTACATGTCCCTGACGGAGGAGTCAATCGACTTCCGCTCCCCGCCCCCCCGCAGCCTGCAGACCACCGGAGCAGCCGCATGACCAGTCCTGCGCTTGTCCCGCCGGCCGCCGCCGAACGTACCGAAGCACTAGGCACCGAGGCCCAGCCGGTCACCCTGCGCCGGGTAGTCAAGTCGGAATGGATCAAGTTCTGGACGCTCCGCTCCACGTGGCTGGTGCTCGGCGCGGCGGTCGCGGGAATGGTCGTCCTGGCTCTGGTCGTCGCCTACAACACCCGGCATCTCACCCGCAATCTCCAGGCGAACGACATCGCGCCGTCGTCCACCCTGCAGGGGTACTACCTGGCCCAGTTGCTGATCGGCGCCCTGGGTGTCTTGTTCGTATCCGGTGAGTACGGCACCGGCATGATCAGGTCGACGCTGGTCGCCGTACCGCGGCGGCTGCCCGTCCTGTGGGCCAAGCTGGTGGTGTTCGTCACGGTCACCGCCGTGTCCATGGTCGCGGTCTCCATCGTGGCCTTCGTCTGCGCCCAGGCCCTGCTGTCGCACTACCGGACCGGCTATTCGCTCAGTGAACCCGGGGTGCTGCGGGTCGTCATCGGGACCGGGATCTACCTCACGCTGGTGGGCATGATCGGCGGTGCCCTGGGCTGGATCGTGCGCAGCACCCCCGGCGCCCTGGTGGCCTACTTCGCGGTCATCCTGGTGCTGCCGGTTCTGTTCGGCGACGCGCTGGGCACCTGGGGTAAGGAGGTGGCTCAGTTCCTGCCCTCTCAGGCGGGAGCCAGCTTTTCCACCAGCATCCCTGAGTCTTCCTACAGCCTGTCACCGTGGGTCGGCTTGCTGGTGCTGGCCGGCTGGGTTGCCGTGACGCTGGCCGTCGCGGCGGGGGTGCTCCGCCGGCGCGACGCGTAGCTGCGGATACTGAGGGCATGTCCATTACCCGGGTCCTGCTGCCCGCCTGGATGGCGGACAGCCAGCCGGGGCGCGGCCCGGCGCCGTCGGAATGGGCCGAGCAGGCGGGCCGGCTGGTCCGCCTGCTCGGCCGCCCGCTCGTTACCGATGTCGCGGTTACGGCTGCGGTCGCCGCGGGAACCGCGTTGATGGACGCGTTCGGCGCGCGGGCCGGCGGCGCGGTGGTGTGGGACCTGCTCCTCGCCGCGCCGCTGGTGTTCCGCCGGCGCTGGGCCGCCTGGGCGGCGGCGCTGATCGCGGTCGTGTGCCTGGCGCAGTGGCTGGCCAATGTTCTGGCCACCGGTGATGCGGCCTTTCTGGCGGCCTTGTACAGCCTGGGCGCCTACGAGCGCCGGCGGTGGATTCTCGCCTCCGCGGTGGTGGTAGCCGAGGTGGGCGTGATCATGGCCGTGGTCCGCTGGGGCCCGGCCGCTAACCGCCTGCTCCCGGGTCTGCTGTCCACCGGCACCGTGACCGCCGCCTGGATGGCCGGGATCTACGTGCGGATGCGCCGGGCCTACCTGATGTCCGCGCTGCAGCGGGCGGAGACCGCCGAGCGCGAGCGGGACAGCCGCGCGCAGGTGGCCGTGGCCGCCGAACGGGCCCGGATGGCCCGGGAGATGCACGACGTCATCGCCCACAGCCTGTCGGTGATGATCACCCTGAACGATGCCGCCGCCGCGGTCGAGTCCTCGGTGCTGGCGCGTGACACCATCACCCAGGCGTCCGAAGTGGGGCGCCAGGCCCTCACCGAGATGCACCGGATGCTAGGCGTGCTGCGCAACGGGGAACCCGCCGACCGCACCCCCAGCCCCGGTCTGGATCAGCTCCCGGACCTGGTCTCGCTGGTGCGGTCGGCCGGGCTGTCGGTCGAGCTGGCTATCTCCGGCGATCTGAGCGTCATGCCGCCCACGGCCCAGCTCGCCCTGTACCGGATCGTCCAGGAAAGCCTGACCAATGTCCTCAAGCACGGCCGGAACGTGCAGCAGGTCGTCGTGCGGGTGACCCGGCAGGGGACCTGGGTCCGGCTCCAGGTCGACGACGACGGCCGGCCGGCCGCCGGCGTACCCGGCCGGGCCGGGCACGGCGTCAGCGGGATGGCGGAGCGCGCCAGTCTCTTCGGCGGTTACGCGGACGCCGGGCCGCGGGACGGCGCCGGCTGGCGCGTCACCGCCCAGCTGGACCTGAGCTGACGGGCGGTCAGATGACGATCCGGGTACTGCTCGCCGACGATCAGCCGCTGCTGCGGCACGGGTTCGCCATGATCCTGAACGCCCAGGCGGACATGGAGGTCATCGGCGAGGCGGCGGACGGCGCCGAGGCCGTCCGCCTGGCCCGGCTGCTCCGGCCCGACGTGGTGCTCATGGACGTGCGGATGCCCGGTACCGACGGCATCGAGGCCACCCGGCAGATCACCCTGGTAAGCCCCGCTACCCGGGTGGTCATCCTTACGACGTTCGACCTCGACGAGTACGCGTTCGACGGCCTGCGGGCCGGCGCGAGCGGCTTCCTGCTCAAGAACGCCCGGCCCGACGAGCTGCTGTCGGGGATCAGGTCCGTCGCCACCGGAGACGCCGTGCTGGCGCCCAGCACCACCCGTCGCGTTCTCGACGCCTTCTCCGGCGCCTTTGTTTCCCGGCCGTCCCCGGAAGCCGCCGGACCCGGCACGCTCGACGCGCTCACCGCCCGCGAACTCGAGGTCTTTATCGAGCTGGCCGCCGGCTCCACCAACCGGGAGATCGCCCGGCACCTGCACCTGTCGGAAACCACGGTCAAGACCCACGTGACCCGGATCCTGGCCAAGCTCGGCCTTCGCGACCGGACCCAGGCGGTGATCTACGCTTACGAACGGGGTATCAAGCGGCCGCAGTCCTGACCTGGCACCCAGGCCGGCTGGATTCTCCGGGCGGCACCGCCCGGTCCGCCGTCGCGGTGCGCGGTTACGGTGCGCGGTTACGGTGCCGGGCCGTCCGGCACCGCGTAGGCCACGATGTTGTCCAGGTAGTGGCCGGTCGCGGTGTCGAAGGGACCGCCGCAGGAGACGATGACCAGGCGTGCCGTTCCCTGCTGGCCGAAGATGGCGGCAACGGGGAGGCTCGCCTTGGAGTAGGCCCGCAGCGCGGCTACCCGGTAGCGGTAGGCGTGCCCGTCCGCGTCGACCGTCACGGCTTCGCCCGGCCGCACGTCCTGCAGCCGGAGCAGGGCACCGGGGCCGCTGGCGGCGCTGTCGATATGGCCGGCCAGGATGACGGCGCCGCCCGGCTCGCCCGGGAAGGCGCCCCCGGCCCACCAGCCCACGTCGGCCGGGTCGGGCGGGACGGCCAGCCAGCCGCCCGCTTCGACACCGGTCGGCAGCACCGGCGCGTCGACCCCGATGGCGGGGATTTCCAGCCGCACCGGGACGGAAACGGCCGTGACGGCCGGCCGGCCGGGCGTCGCCGCGGCCCGGCCGGGCGTCGCCGCGGCCGGGCGGGGCAGCCCGGTGACGACCGGGCCCGGTACCGCCGCGGCGGCGCGGGGGGCGCCGGGCGACGGTACCGTGCCGTAATCGTGGTTCGGCGGCCGGGTGGCCGCGTAACCGCCGCCGGCGCCGCCGGCCAGCGCCAGCCCGGTGATCAGGGCGGCGGCCGGCCAGCGGACCCGCCAGCGCCAGACGGTCAAGCCCGGCGACGCCGGGCGACGCCGGCTGCGCCCGCCGCGCTCAGCACCAGCCCGGCTCCGCCGACCAGGGCGAACGGCCACACGGAGGTGCCCGGGTCAGCGCCGAGCCCGCCGCTGCCGGCCTGCGCCGCCGACGGCGCCCCGCCTAGCGGGTACTGCTGGGTGACGGCGGCCAGTGTCTTGCCGGCGGCCGACCCGATCGCGTAGACGACGGTGCCCATGCCCGCGGTCACCGGTACGCTGACCGGTCCGAGCACGGCCGCGGTCTGCCCGGCCAGGGTCACCTTGGCCGGCACGGATCCGGCCGGGACGTTGAGGGCGGCCTGCTGGCCGCTCACCAGGCCGCTGATGACCTTGCTGCTGCCGGCGTACACGTCGACGGCCGGCGCCGCGGCGACGTGCCGGACGACCAGCCGCCCGTCACCGGTGCCGGCCGCGGCGGTGTCGTTGGCGAACGCGGTCAGGACGGGGGTGCCCGACGCCGTCAGGGCGGCCACGATCGTCGCGTTCTCTCCGGCCGTGACCTGCTCGGTCGCCGAGAGCACGGGTGCGCTGGTCGCCGCCGAGCCGGCCTTGCGCACCGCGATCTTGTAGCTGCCCGCGGGCAGCTGCAGCGGGCCGGTCACGGTCTTGAACGTGAAGCCGGTCAGGATTTTGCTGCCGTTGGCGTAGACGTCCACCGGCGTGTTCGGGATGCCGTGCACCACCGTCACCGTCGCGTCCCCGGCCG
>DASWUW010001204.1:0-1573 GCA_036406335.1 Trebonia sp. | reverse complement strand
CGACTGCTGGCTCATCCCGAGCGCGTGCCCGAGCAGCGGGAAGGCCAGCACCGCGGCGATGTTGAACAGGAAGATGGTGGAGATCGCGTAGGCGACGTCGGCCGACGCGGCCTCGATCACCGGGGAGACGGCGGCGATGGCGGAACCGCCGCAGATCCCGGTGCCCACCCCGATCAGCGTGCGCAGGTCGCGGGGTACGCCCAGCAGCTTTCCGTACAGCCAGGCGGCACCGAGGCAGACGGCGAGGGTGCCGAGCATCACCGGCAGCGAGGACACGCCCACGCGGGCTGCTTCGGCCACCGAGAGCTGCGCGCCGAGCAGGACCACCGAGCACTGCAGGATAAAGGTACTGGCCCACTTCAGGCCGGGCCGCAGGCGGGTGCCGGGCTTGACCGCGACCGCGACGGCGGCCCCGATAAGCGCACCGGGCACCGCGCTGCCGATCAGCGGCACGTACTCTCCCACGACGGTCGCGGCGACCGCGACGCCGACCGCGAGGGCAAGGCCGGGGACGATGGCGCGTCCGCGCTCACGCGCTGTCGCCCGCGGGGTCAAGACCGGGCTGGCCGGGGCGGGGACGCTCGCGACCATGGCGGGCGAGGCAGTGTTCGAGGGAACCCCGGCGACGGGAAGCGGAGCGCTCGCGGCGGGTGGTTCGTGCAGGGCGGTCATAGCCGTTCCAGCGTCGCCAACTTGCTGACCTGCGGGAAGGAAGCCGCCCTTGTGCCGTTACAAGTTAAACTTGTAACGGCGGACCGGGTCAAGGGCGAACGGGTTAAGACGATGAGCGAGACCGTGCACGACCTGGGCGCGCTGCGGGCACTGCGGGAGGTCGGACGGCAGGGGTCTATCGCCGCTGCCGCGGCCGTGCTCGGTGTTTCCCAGCAGGCGCTGTCGGCCCGGATGCGGACGCTGGAGCGGGCCGTGGACCTTATGCTGCTGGCGCGCACGCCGGCCGGGTCGCACCTCACCGAGCAGGGGCGTCTCGTCGTCGGCTGGGCCGAGGACGTGCTGGACGCAGCCGACCGCCTTGAGGCGGGCCTGCGGTCGATCAGGTCCGGGGTGTCGCACCGGCTGGCCATCGCCGCCAGTCAGACCATCGCCGAGCACCTGGTGCCGCACTGGCTGGTTGAGCTGCGCAGCACCGAACAGGCGGGCGCCGGGCGGGCCGAGGGCTACCCGGCGACGGTGGTCGAGCTGACCGTGGCGAACTCCACCCTGGTCATGAACCTGGTGCGCGACGGCAAGGCGGGCCTCGGGTTCATCGAGACGCCGCACCTGCCGGCCGACCTGATAACCGCGTACCTGCGCGATGACGAGATGCTGGTGGTCACCGCGCCCGGGCACCCGTGGGCCCGGCGCCGGCGGCCGCTGTCCCGGGCCGAAATCGCGGCGACGCCGCTGGTCATGCGGGAGGCGGGCAGCGGCACGAGGGACACCCTGACCGACTACCTGGCGGCCTGCGACCCGCCCCTGCGGGCGCGGATCGCGATGGAACTCGGGACCAGCGCCGCGGTCAGGTCGGCCATCGCGGCTGGCGTGGGACCCGGCGTGCTCAGCCGTCTGGCCGTCC
>DASWUW010001203.1:0-2123 GCA_036406335.1 Trebonia sp. | reverse complement strand
GGCATGTCCCGCGCGCTCGCGGTGGTGCTTGTCCTGGCGGCCGCGCCGCTGCTCGTCCGCCGGAGCTGGCCCGTCCCGGTGTTCGGCTGCGTACTCGCCGCGGGCATCGGCACCGTGACCGTAAGCGATCGCCACACCGTCAACGGCGTGGCCCTGCTCATCGCCCTGTACACCGTGGCCACGCTGCGGCCGCGGCGGGATACGCTGGCGTGCGCCGGCGCGATCGAGGCGACCATTGTCGCCGCCACGATCTGGCGCGCCGGCGGCTCGTGGTGGTATCCCGCGATCTTCCTCTCCGGGCTGGTCGGTGCCGCGCTCGGGCTCGGGCTGTACACCGCCACTCGCCGCGTCTACCTCGCTGAGCTGCGCGACCGCGCCACCCGACTCGAACGCGAACGAGACCAGCAGGGCGCACTGGCCGCGGCGGCCGAACGCGCCAGGATCGCCCGCGAGATGCACGACATCGTCGCCCACCACCTCACCGTCATGGTCACCTTGAGCGACGCGGCGGTCGCCGTGTCGGCTACCTCCCAGGAACGGGCCGTGGAAGTCATGGGCCGGGTGTCGGCCACCGGACGGACGGCGCTCGCCGATACCCGCCGGCTCCTCGGTGTCCTGCGCCAGTCCCCTGGCCAGGACTCCGGCGAGGCGCTGCAGCCAGTGCCCGATCTCGCCCAGCTCGACGCGCTCATCGAGCAGGTCCGCTCGGCCGGACTCGACACCACGCTTGAGGTCCGCGGTGAAGCGCCTGACCTGCCTGTCGGCGTGCAGCTGACGGTATACCGGCTCGTGCAGGAGGCCCTCACCAACACGCTCAAGCACGGCGGCACGGGTGCCCGCGCCACCGTCCATCTGCACTTCCAGCCCGGCCAGCTGCTGGTCGAGATCGATGATGACGGCGCGGGTGACACACCTGTGACCACGCCCGCACCCGCTTCCGGGTCCGGCAGCGTCGGCGGTGGTCTGGCGGGCATGCGGGAACGAGCGCGCGCCTACGGCGGCGACGTGCGAGCCGGCCCCCGCCAGCCCGGAGGCTGGAAGGTCTCAGCACGGCTGCAACTGGACGCCAAGAATGCTGGGGACGTTCCATGATCCGGGTCCTGCTCGTTGACGATCAAGCCCTGCTCCGCATGGGCTTCCGGCTGATCCTGGAAGCCGAGCCGGACATCGAGGTCGCCGGGGAAGCCGCTGACGGGACAGCCGGCGTCACCATGGCATCGGCCCTGCACCCCGACGTGGTGCTGATGGATGTGCGGATGCCGGGCATGGACGGAATCGCCGCGACCGCCACCATCACTGCCGCCGGCCCGGACAGCAAGGTCATCATCCTCACCACCTTTGACCTGGACGAATATGTCTTCGCCGGGCTCAAGGCGGGCGCCAGCGGGTTCCTGCTGAAAGACGCGCCGCCAGCAGACCTGCTGGCCGCCATCCGTAGCGTCGCCAGTGGCGACGCGGTCCTCGCCCCGGCCGCGACCCGGCGGCTCATCCACCAGTTCGCCGCTCTGCTCCCTGATCCAGGCCGGCAGCACGACGGTGACGCGATCACCAGCAAGCTGACCGGCCGCGAACAAACCGTGTTCGCCCAGCTTGCCGCCGGCCGGTCAAACCGCGAGATCGCCGCCCATCTCCACCTGTCCGAAGGGACCGTCAAGGTGCACGTCGGACGGATACTGGCCAAGCTCGGCCTTCGTGACCGCGTCCAGGCCGTCGTACTTGCCTACGAATCCGGCCTCATCACACCAGGAAGCTGACCGTCTCGGCGCCCCTCGGCTGGCCGGTGGCAAGGCTGCCCGCCGCTGTCAGCTATAACCGTGGGTGCCAACGGCCGCCGTGCGGACCTGCTCTGCCCGCCACCCGGGCTACCGTATGCTCCGGCCTGAATCCACGTCCAGAACCCGCAAGGACAACCCTTAGCGGCAGCCGTCGGGCCTCGCTAAAAGCGAGTCCGGAGTGATGGGCCGCGTGTTTTTCAAAGCCTCGCCTGGTTAGATATACCGGACCGGCCAGCCTCGGCTAACTGCGCGAAGCTCGGCTTCGTCCACCGCCGACTGCCGGGCTTGCCGGTACCGGACGGCGACGCCCCGGGCCTTCAGGTCAGCGACCAGTTCGTCGGCCACCGG
>DASWUW010001202.1:0-3349 GCA_036406335.1 Trebonia sp. | reverse complement strand
GTTTGATAAGCATGTAGTCGAGCGCGGCGAATTCCCCGGCATCACAACCCGAGGACAGTTTGCCCAACTACTCGAGGGCGTTGTAGTGAATGGTGAATCTCGAACACTAAACGGCGGACGTACCGCCCACTGGAGCGACGGCACCCTCGTGATCCGGAATCCCAGCGCGCCAGACGGCGGCACGACCTTTCGTCCAGCTAACGGCTACGACTACTTCCTGGGGTTGAACTGATGCGCGGTGAACCAGCACAGCACGACCGATCCGGTCAGATCGTCCTTCGCGTCACGCGCGCCGAGCTGCTGCTCCTGGCCGGAAGTGTGAACGAGGCCATCGAAGCTGTCGAGGACTGGGAGTTCTCGACTCGGCTCGGCGCCGATAAGGCAGACGCGCGGACGCTGCAGACCGAACTCCGCGACCTGATTACCAAGCTGCCGCCCGGATGACGGGGAGCTGGTCCGGGCCGCGGCCGGCCGGCGTAACGCGGCGTGGTGGCGGCGGTGCAGGTCGCGTACCCGGGCGGCCAGTTCGGGGGCCGGGCCTGCGACCGTTAGCCCGGGGGCCACCTGGTTGACGGCCAGCGGCAGTACCGGGCTCGGGCCGGCGCCGATCTCGGACAGCCAGCTGACCAGCTGCGCCGAGGAGGCCGCGTACACGATGCGCCCGAGACCGACCCACTGGTGGGCGGCCGAGCACATCGGGCAGTGCTCGCCTGAGGTATAGACAGTCGCCCGGGACCGTTCTGATTCGGGCAGATTTTCCGCGGCCCACCGCGCGAGCTCGAACTCCGGGTGCCGCGTCGGGTCGCTCATCGTCACTTCACGGTTCCGGTCCTCGGCGAGAACGGTCCCGTCCGCGGCGACGAGCACGGAGCCGAACGGGAAGTCGCCTGCCTCCACCGCTTCGGCGGCCAGCTCTACGCACCGGCGCAGATGCGGAAGATCGGCCTCGGTGACATCGGTACTCATGATCTCTCCTTCAGGCGGCCCGCCCGCCGGAGAAACAATAACGCCACCCTCAGCTACGCAGCGGGACCCCGTAGGCAACGACGTTGTCGTAGTAGTGGTGGGTGGAGTAGTCGAACGGGCCTCCGCAGGTAATGATGACCAGCCGGGCTTCGGCTCCGTGCCAGCGGAACAGCCCGGCCGGCACACGGCCTTTCTCGTACGTGCGCACCCCGTCGATCTTCCAGTGCTCCAGCCCGTCGGTGGTACGGACGGTCACCGTAGCGCCGGGACTGAGGTTGCGCACCTCGTAGAGGGCGCCCGGGCCGACCCCTTCCATATCGACGTGGCCGTCGATGACCAGCTCGGCGGTGGACGGCATCCACCAGCCCACGTCGGCCGGGTTGCCGGGTACACCCAGATTGCCGGCCGTGACCGACTCGGCTTCCGCGGACGCGGATACCTGCAGGCTGGGAATCTGGATCGACTCCGCGCCTACCGGCAGTACGGCGGGCATGGCCGGAGACGACGGCAGCGGGGACACGGAGGGCTGACCGCGGTCCGGAGCCTGCCCGCCCGGACTCACGGCCGGACTGGCAGCCGGCCGGGTGGCCGCGGCCGCCGCGGTGACCGGCGGAAGCTGAGCCCATGCGGGCGCGGCCCCGGAACTGGGCAGGCGGGACTGGTGAGCCAGGATTCCCCAGGCCGCGGCGGCGAGCAACGCCGATCCGCTCGCCGCCGGCCCGACCCACCAGCGGCGGTTACGCCGCTGGCGGGCCGGCCGGCCCCCATCACTGGTCAGCGGACGAGCCGACGCCGACGCAGGCCGAAAGCGCCCGTGCCCGCCAGCAGCAGCACGCCGACCGCGCCCGTGACCAGCCACGGGAGGTCGTCGGCGGAGCCGGTCGCGGCCAGGCCGCCGCTGCCCGCGTTGACGCCCGGCGCACCGGAGGCCGACCCGGTCAGGGACGCGTAGTCGCTCTCCGCCATCTGCAGGTGCTTTTCAGCCACCGGCAGGTAGGCCTCAGCGTTGCTCTTGACCGCCGAGCTGGACCCGTTGGCGATCTCGGTCCTGGTCGCGCTGATGCTGAGCTCGTGCCCGTTGACCTGGATGGAGTCGTAGGTCGCGTCGAACTGGCTGGCGGCCACCGATTTCAGTTGCGCCGCCTGAGCTTGCTGGGTGGGGCTGGGAGCAGTCGGCAAGGTGATGCCGGCCTGCGCCGCTACCGTCTTCAGCGAGGCCAGCGCCGCTGTGTGGTCGCTGATGGTGACCTGCGCCATCATCTTGGTGTCGGAGTGCTGGGCGCGCTGCTCGGCGAGCTTGCCAATGGTGATCTCGGCCAGGTCGGTCTGGGCGGTGCCCTGGGCCCAGGACGTGTCGGCCGCCGCTGCCGCCGCGGTCCGGACCTGGCTAGCTGAGGTAACGGTGGCCGCCCCCGCAGGCACCGTGCTTATCAGCAGCCCGGATCCGGTAACCAGACCGCCTGCTAGCACAATTGCGGCCAGCTTCGGCCGGGTTCGTGAACTCATGTGTTTCCTCACTGTGAAAGGTTGCTGGGGCCGGGAGCAGGACCGGATTCCACCAGCCGCTTGACCGCGGCGAGAGTGTCGATGATGCCCTGGTCGATGTCGCCGGACTCGTGCTGCTCGGTGTGCAGAAAGACGGTGACCGAGGAGGCCCCGGCATCACCGGTGACGTCGAGGTGGCCGTGGTAGTCGCTGCGCCCTTCCGAACCCCATTCCAGGTGCTGCCGCTCCTGGTCTACGCGGAACCACGCCTCGGCCTCCTCGGTGGTTCCGTTTACCTTCGCCGCCACGTGGACGGCCTGGTCGCCAGCCGGCTCAGCGCTCGTCATGGCGTTGAAGTACCGGGGCAGGTTCCGCACATCGGACAGGTAGCCGAACAGCTGCCCGGCCGGCGCGCTGACCTCGACGGAGTGCTGGTAGTCGCCCATGTCGCCGGTTAACCCGCCAGGCAGGCGTACTCGGACTTGAGGCCAGGCTCAGGTAGTTGTTCGATCATCGCCGCTCCCGTTCTGCTGTAATCAAGACGGCTCTTGATTGATGTCGGGCTGCTCTGTCCGCCACGGCAGGGGCTAAACAAGATTTTCAGGCTAATTTAGGCATCATGCATAAGGAGGCCGCGGGCGTGACCGAACCGGCCGGCGGTCTGACCATCGGTGAACTGGCCGCCCGCACCGGCGTGCCCGCCCCGACACTGCGCAGCTGGGAGAATCGCTACGGCTTCCCCCGCCCGCAGCGGATGGCCGCCGGCCATCGCCGTTACCACGAGCGCGACATCACGCTGATCGAGGAAGTACTGCGGCAGCGGGCCGCCGGCCTGAGCCTGCCCGCGGCGATCAGTCAGGCCACCGCTGATCGTGCGGACGGGGACCAGTCGGTGTTC
>DASWUW010001201.1:0-2396 GCA_036406335.1 Trebonia sp. | reverse complement strand
GACGACCAGTACCCGGAAGGAATGGCGCCGGTCATCGCGCGGGGCCTCGGCTGCCGGGTCCGGGATATCGACGACAACGAGTACATCGAGTTCGGCAGCGGACTGCGGGCCAACATCCTCGGCCACGGCTACGAGCCGGTGCTGCGGGCGGCCCGGGACGCGATGGCCGACGGACTCGGTTTCGCCCGGCCGCACCGGCTGGAGCTGGAAGCGGCCCAGCGGATCATCGATCTCATCCCCAGTGCCGAGATGGTGAAGTTCGGCCTCAACGGCTCCGACGCCACCACCGCGGCGGTCAAGCTGGCCCGCGCGTATACCGGCCGGGACCTGGTGGCGGTCTGCCGCGATCAGCCCTTCTTCTCCACCGACGACTGGTTCATCGGCACCACGCCGATGTCCGCCGGGATACCCGAGGCGACCAGGCAGCTGACGGTTCACTTCTCCTACAACGACCCGGACAGCCTGGCGCGTCTCTTCGCGGCCCATCCGGGCCGGATCGCCGCTGTGGTGCTCGAGGCCGAGACCGGCCAGCCGCCCGCGCCGGGCTACTTCGCGGACGTGCGCCGTCTGTGCGACAGCGACGGAGCCCTGTTCATCCTGGACGAGATGATCACCGGATTCCGCTGGCACGAACGCGGAGCCCAGTTCGTCTACGGCATAACACCCGACCTGTGCACCTTTGGCAAGGGACTGGCCAACGGGTTCCCGCTGTCGGCCCTGGCCGGCCGCCGGGAGGTCATGCGGCTGGGCGGCTTCGCCGACGATGCCGACCGGGTCTTCCTGCTTTCGCAGACCGCCGGCGGCCAGCCGTACCTGCTGGCCGCCATGCTCGCCGCCGTCGATGCCTACGAGCGCGAGCAGACCGCCCAGCAGCTGCTCCAGATCGGCGCTGACCTGCGCAGCGGAGTAGAGCAGGTCGTCGCCGAGGCGGGGCTGGGCTCGTACTTCCAGCTCCGCGGACGCGACTGCAACCTGGTCTACGTGGCCCGGGACGCCGCGGGTGAGCCCAGTCAGGCGTTCCGCACGCTGGTGCTGCAGGAATTCCTGGAGCGGGGGATTCTCGCCCCCTCGTTCGTGGTCAACGCGGCCCACGACCCCGCCGCGGTCAAGCAGACGATCGACGTGGTAGCGGAGCTGATGCCGGTCTACCAGCGCGCCCTGGACGACGGCGTCGACCGGGTCCTGCGCGGCCGGCCGGTCCGGCCCGCGCTCAGGACCCGCGGCTGATTACCGGTTTTGCTCGGCCAGCAGTTTCACCGCGT
This sequence comes from Trebonia sp., assembly GCA_036406335.1. GTDB lineage: Bacteria > Actinomycetota > Actinomycetes > Streptosporangiales > Streptosporangiaceae > Trebonia. Next base: position 1,134 of record DASWUW010001201.1, on the reverse strand, counting down.
CGGCGAGTGACCGTCCGGCCCGGTCCCGCGCCGACCGGACGGTGACCGGCTCCGGCCACGGGATGGCCAGCTCCGGGTCATCGAACGCGATCGACACGTCCTGCGCCGGGTCATGCGCCCGGTCGATCCGGTAGGCGACGTCGGCCGGGTCGGTGAGCGCCTGGAATCCGTGGGCGCAGCCGGCCGGCACGTAAAGGGAAACCTGCGTCGTGTCCCGCAGCTCGAAGCTTTCCCAGTTCCCGGCCGTGGGTGAGTCCGGGCGCAGGTCGACCAGCACGTCGAAGACCGCGCCGTAGGAGCACCGGACCAGCTTCGCCTCGCCGGCGCCGCTGCGCACGTGCAGACCGCGGACCACGCCGCGGACTGACCGGGACAGGCTGTCTTGCACGAAGGCGCCGGGATCGATCCCGGCGGCCGCCATCACCGCGACGTCGAAGGTGCGGCTGAAGAAGCCGCGCTCGTCGACGTGCGGGGCCGGCTTGAACAACAGGGCGCCGGCAATCCGCGGCACCGGGACAACGTCCAAGGCTCCCCCACTCCTCACTGAGAGGACCAGCGTACGGGCGCGGCGCGGCGTCCCCGCGGCGATCTGGGATACTGGCGGTGTGTGGGGACAGGGGAAGGCGCGGCGTCGGTACCTGCGGGTAACCGCGGGTATATTCGCCGTTTTGCTGGTGTTCTTTGGCATGGTCAGCGCGCTGTTCATCGTCTTCCCGTCGACCGGATCCCCCGCCCGCGTCGACGCCGTCGTGGTTCTCGGCGGCGGCGGCGACCGGCTCGGCGACGGCCTGCAGCTGGCCCGGGACGGCCGGGCGCCCTACCTGGTGCTCTCTATGGGCCTGCCCTGGCTTCCGCCCGGTATCTGCACCCAGCACGTCGGAGCGGCCAAGGTGGTCTGCTTCCAGCCGGATCCCGACACCACTCAGGGAGAAGCCGAGGGCGCCGCCCGGATCGCCGCCCGCTACGGCTGGCAGTCCCTGCTCCTGGTGACCACGCAAGATCAGGTCTGGCGGGCGCACCTGCGGTTCCAGCGCTGCTACCCGGGCCGCGTCTACGGCGCCAGCGTGCCGCTGGCCTGGTATCAGTGGCCCTATGCGGTCGCCTACCAGTGGGGCGCGTCGGCCAAGGCGCTGC
>DASWUW010001200.1:0-2473 GCA_036406335.1 Trebonia sp. | reverse complement strand
CTCGGCGAGCTCGCCCGCGACTTCCTGCCAGACCCGGCCGAGCGCGATACCGAAGATTCCCTGGCCGCCGGCCAGCAGGTCGACGACCTCGTCGGGTGAGGTGCACTCGTACACGCTGACCCCGTCGCTCATCAGGGTGACCTGGGCCAGGTCTTCGGTTCCGTGGTCGCGCAGGTGCTGGACGGCGGCCCGGATCTGCTGCAGCGAGATCCCCGTGTCGAGGAGCCGCTTGACCACCTTGAGCACGAGGATGTCGCGGAACCCGTACAGGCGCTGCGAACCCGAGCCGTGCGCCGCGCGGACGCTGGGCTCCACCAGGCCGGTGCGGGCCCAGTAGTCGAGCTGGCGGTAGGTGATACCCGCCGCGGAACAGGCAGTCGGGCCCCGGTAACCGAGCTCGGAGTTGCCATCGAAGAGCACGCCCGCAGTAGCCTCGGACCCACCCCTTGTTACCGACACGGCCACCTCCTGTGACTACCCTCCGGCATTCGCACCGTAAGCCCGCCAGCCGGGCGCGTCAACGATCGCGCCCGGCGCGTCGTGAACATTGTCACGGCAAACGGACTAAGTCTGGAACTCCACGACGGGCTATGACGTTACGGTGCCTGGCGCAGCAACGGTCCGTTCGGGTCACGCGGACTTGCCGAAGTCCTCGGGAGAGATCTGGTCGAGGAACTCGCGGAACTTCTCGACCTCGTCCTCCTGCTCGTCCGGGATGGCGACGCCGACCTCGTCGAGGATCTCGTCGGCCGCGAAGATGGCGGCCCCGGTGCGCAGGGCCAGGGCGATCGAGTCCGACGGCCGGGCGCTCACCTCGGCGCCGTTGGAGAAAATCAGGTCGGCGTAGAAGATCCCGTCCCGCAGCGCGGTGATGTTGACCGTGCGCAGCTGCACGTTCAGGGTCTCGAGCACGTCCTTGAACAGGTCGTGGGTCAGCGGCCGGAGCGACACCATGCCCTGCTGCGCGAAAGCGATCGCCGTTGCTTCCACCGCCCCGATCCAGATGGGCAGGTACCGGTCTCCCTGCTGCTCTTTGAGCAGGACGATCGGGCTGTTGGACGGCATCTCTACACGGACGCCGACAACCTCCATCCGCCGCACTGGAGCTCCGTCCTCGCTCGTGCTTACCGGCCCCCGGTAACTGCCGACCCCGGGCCGCTAAGCGACCGAATCACTCTTCCTGTCTTGCTGCCAAACTACACCGCTATCGCCCGGAAGCCGAGCGGAGCCCCTGGGCTTGCCTGGACTCACCCGCCGGCCTGGACTCCCCCGGTGGTGTACCCGAATGCGGCTGGGGTGAAGCCAGCCCGGCCTCTCCCAGCCCGTCCTCGACCAGCGTGGCGTGCAGCCGGGCGATGTGCCCGGCGAGGTCCCGGGCGGCCCGCAGGGCCGGCTCGCGGCTGCCCTTCTGCCTGGCCAGCGGGGCAACCGCCTGCTCGACCAGCGCCGCTTCCCGGTCAGCGGCCGCCTTGACCACCCGCAGGTGGCGCGGCTGGATGCCGTGCTCGCCGAGCAGGGTCGCAGACCGCAGCACCGACAGCGCCTGGGGGCCGTAGGACCGCGCCCGGCGGATCAGGCCGTAGTCCTCGAGCTCGGCCAGGAGTTCCTCGGCGGCGCCGGCCGCGGCGAGCAGTTCACTCCTGGTCATCGCGACCGCGGGAACGGCGCCGCTCCCCCCGTCGGCGGCGCCGTCGAGCGCGTCGAGGCGTTCCCTGATCACCCGCAGCGGCAGGTACTCGTCCCGCTGCACGGTCAGGATGAAGCGGAGCCGCTTGATGTCGGCGGCCGAGAAACGGCGGTAACCCGACGAGGAGCGCAGCGGCTGGATCAGGCCCTCGGACTCCAGGAAACGGATCTTGGACGGGCTGATGTCCGGGAATTCCGGACTCAGCTCGTCCAGCACCTGACCGATGCTGATACTTCCCCTCGCAGGGACACCGCTCGCGGGCGCCGGCTGGTGCCCACGCGTCATACGTAGTCCTGCGCTCCCAGTCCGCCGCGCCTGCCGACCTCAGGACTGCGGGTCATGAACAGCAACCGGAACTTCCCGATCTGCACCTCATCGCCCCCGAACAACTCCGCCTCCTCGATCCGCTCGCGGTTCACGTAGGTGCCGTTCAGGCTACCAACGTCGCGGACGTTGAAGTGGTCGCCCTGCCGGTAGAACTCGGCGTGGCGGCGGGAGACGGTCACGTCGTCGAGGAAAATGTCGCTGTCCGGGTGCCGGCCGGCCGACGTGAAGTCGCTGTCGAGCAGGAACCTGCTCCCCGCGTTCGGCCCCCGCAGCACGACCAGCAGGGCCGTACCAGGCGGGAGGTCACCCGCCGACGAGTAGTCCGGTGAGGACTCGTCAGAGGACTCGGGCTCGCCCGCGACCGGGGAGATGATCGACGTGGTCTCGCTGCCGCGCTCACTCGGGGCGGCAGCGAAGCTGCCGGTGTTACTGGCGCCCCGCATCAGCGGCGCGCCGCAG
>DASWUW010001199.1:0-8063 GCA_036406335.1 Trebonia sp. | reverse complement strand
TCGACGCTGCGATCGAGGCAACAGCGAGTACTGCCCGGCGGTAGCCCACCGGATGATCCGGTTACACACGAAATCGGTCTGCTGCCATCAGGCCGCACCGTCATGAAGCGCGAACTCAGTGGTCAGAAGTCGTGGGTTTTTTGGTGCAGTCCCGCCTCGGACACAAACCCTTTGGGCGTGTTAAAGCCAGGTTGAATGGCTACCTCGACCAGTTTCTCCCGGCTGTTACACCAGCGACAACTCGCGCGAGGTCGGCGAACGCGGCGACCACGCGGGCGATCTCGTCCCGGCTCATCCGGCGCCGACCGGTAACGGCGCGGATCTCCGCCTGAGCGGCGACCTTCTTAGCCTGCGTCTCGGCGACCCACGGACTGATGACGGCCGGGTCTCCCCCGGCGTCGATGCTCGCCCGACAGCCCTTGAGCTGACCGTCGAAGGTGGTGGCCCGCTCGCGGGCCGCTTCGGCGCGCGTCGCTGTCGCCGGGTCCGCGAGTCCTTCGGTCTGCCCGGCGATCTGGTCCACGGTTGCGTCGATGCCGTCCGCCGGGAACAGTTCCGTGAGCCAGCCGTCAACCTGGCCGAGGACGTCACCCTCGCGGAAGTAGACATTCTTCGGATAGCTGACCTTGTTGGCCAGGGTGTACTCGGCCAGGAAGCGGCACCGGTAATAGGCCTGGTCGTTGTTCCACTTGCCGCTCATCTTCCGGCCGCACCGGCCGCAATGCATGACGCCGCGCAATGCACACGCGTGGGGCTTGCTGTGCGGCTTGTGCTGGGCCTTGGTACCACAGCCGCTGTAACGCCCGTACGGCTGTCGTGCACTAAGGGGTATGGCCGTCAGGCCGAACGGGAATGGTGAGTGATGAGTGAGCTGGTCCAGCGTTACGACGATCTGCGCGCGCTAGTCATCAACTGCACGCTGAAGCGGTCCCCGGAGCCGAGCAACACCGCGGGCCTGATCGACCGCAGCCGCGCGATCATGCAGAAGCACGGAGTTCGGGTAGACGTGCTGCGCGCCGTAGACCACGACATCGCCACCGGCGTCTGGCCGGACATGACCGGGCACGGCTGGGCGGCTGATGCCTGGCCTGCCATCTACCAGCAGGTGCTGGACGCAGACATCCTGGTGCTGGCGGGGCCGATCTGGCTGGGTGACAACAGCTCGGTGATGAAGCGCGTGATCGAGCGGCTTTACGCGTGTTCGCACCTGCTCAACGACGCGGGCCAGTACGCGTACTACGGGCGGGTCGGCGGCTGTCTGGTCACCGGGAACGAGGACGGGGTCAAGCACTGCGCGATGAACGTCCTCTACAGCCTGCAGCACCTGGGTTACACCATCCCGCCGCAGGCCGACGCCGGGTGGATCGGCGAGGCTGGTCCGGGGCCGTCCTACCTGGACCCGGGGTCGGGCGGCCCGGAAAACGACTTCACCAACCGCAACACCACGTTCATGACCTGGAACCTGCTGCACCTGGCCCGGCTGCTCAAAGACGCCGGCGGCATCCCGGCGCACGGCAACCAGCGCTCGGAATGGGACGCCGGCTGCCGGTTCGACTTCGAGAACCCCGAATACCGATGACAGTAACGGCAGCGTGCTGTCGCCTCAGGACCGGGGGGATGCCCGGCGGGCATCCGGCAACGACAGAGGTCATCGTCGAGCTCGAGGATATCGGCGGCCGCACGAGGATGGTGCTGACTCATGTCGGCATCCCGGCGGACTCCGCGGGTAAGAGCGGGTGGACGACGGCGCTCAGCAAGCTTGCCGCCCGCGTCGAAGCACGAACCGCCAAGACACTCCGCGCTGAGCAGTAACCTCGGCAACCCGCAGGCGTTACGGTGCCGTCCGGCGGCGGCCGGCGCGCCAGTCCTCTTCCGCTCCAGCCGTGCCCGGGTCGATGCCGAACGACCGCAGCTGCGGCCGTTCTCGCAGGCTCCGCTTGAGCTCGGCGAAGCCGGGGAAGCTAGCCAGGCCGGTCACGTGGTCCCAGAGCCGGACGGCATCCTCCGGAGCGGGCAGCCGGCTGATTACCGGGCCGAAGAACGCCGTGCCCGGCGGCGAGCCGAACGCGATGATCGGCGTGCCCACGTCCTTGCCGGTCAGCGAGAGTGCCTCGTCGCCCTCGGCGCGGATCTCGTCGTCCCACCGCGTGTCGTCAAGCGCCCCGGCCAGGTCGGCGGGCAGGCCTGCCCGGGCCAGCAGCGGCCCGACGAAGTCACGGCTGCCCCGGGTGGCGGGACTTAGCCTCGCGGCTTCCGGGGAGTCGAAAATCTCGCCGCTCACCGCCTCGTAGAACGGCCCGACGGCAGCCCGCCCGTGCTCGGCCCGCACCCGCGCCGCGACCCGCAGGAGCCGCAGCCCGCTGGTGTGGCCCTCTTCGTAGCCCGCCGGGAAATGGCTGTCGTAGTCGATGCCGGAGTTGATCATCCGGAGCGAGATGAACCGCCAGTCGACGTCATAGTCGCGCTGCGCGGCGACCATGCGCACCCATTTGCTGGTCATCCAGGCAAAGGGGCATACGGGGTCGAAGTAGAAATGAATGTCCGCGTCCGTCATGCGACTGTCTCCCGGGGTCAGGCCGTCGTGGCCGGCGAGTGCTCGCGCAGGTAACCGACCAGCCCGACGACGTCCTCGGGGAGGAGCCGCCCGATGGCCCCGCTTGAGTACACGCTGACGCTGACGTTACCCGCGGGGTCGAGCACGAAGCCGGTGGACTGCAGGAACACGGGATCCGGGTTGACGAACGCCCCGGTGAGAGCGGCCACGGCCGCGGCGTCCGCGCCGTAGCCGACGGGGAAGGTCAGGTTGTGCTTGGCCACCAGGGCGGCGGTGGCCTCCTGGTCGTCGACCGAGAGCGCGGCGACCCGGATGCCCGCGTCCGCCAGCGTCTGACCGGCCCGCTGGAAGGCCCGCAGCTGCGCGTTGCAGTACGGGCACCAGGCACCCCGGTAGAGCAGCACGACGCCGAAGTCGCCGCCGAACGCATCCGGGAGCGTCTGCGTCTGCCCGTCGGTGGTGCTGATCGTCAGCCGGGGGAACGGGTCGCCGGGGTTGAGCAGTGGCATTGCGGTTCTCCTTCGCGGTTTGCTCGCGGCGGCGTCGATGAAAGCCGTCTGCCCGGTATGCGTCGCGCCCGGACGCATGTCTTACCGGTGAATCTCGCCGGCCCCGGCCGGTAAGAATCCGGCACCGCGCGCCGCTCACCACCAGGAGCCCGCAGCCAGTCCGGAGGAACGTACCGGGCTGGCCGCGGTATCGGCCGGGCCATCGCGCTCGGGCTCGGCGCCGCCGGTGCCCGCGTTGCCCTGCTCGCCCGCACCGCCGGACAGCTGGACGAGACCCGCGACCTGCTGCGCGCGCAGGGCGTGGCGGCCGGGCGGATCCGCGTGGTGCCCGCCGACCTGGCCGACGAGCAGGACCGCCGCCGTGCCGCCCGGCATGCTGGACGCCGGCTGGGGCCGCGTGGTGAACATCTCCAGCGCGATCGTCGCCCACCCGGCCGCCATGATCCGCGGCAATGCCTACGCCGCCACCAAGGCCGCCCTTGAGGCGCATACCGTGAACCTCGCCGCCGAGCTGGCGGGCACGGGCGTCACCGTCAACGTCTACCGGCCGGGCGGAGTCGATACCGCCATGCAGGCCTGGATCCGCGGCCAGGACCCGGAGCGCATCGGCAGTCTGCGCGAGCGCTTTAGCCAGAACTTCGCCGCGGGCGCCCTCATCACCCCGGAGCGGTCCGCCGCGGGACTGCTGGCCTACCTGGCGGGTGATGACACCGGGGCCATCTGGGATGTCAGCACCGCCCCGGTCGGGGCGTGACGCCCCGGGCCGTCCGCTGGCGGTCACCGTGGCCGCCAGCGGGAGCGGCGGTTACTTGACGGCGGTTACTTGACGGCGATCACGTCGACCGGCTGAATCGACGGCGCGCTCGCCAGCAGGTCGTCCGCCACCGTGCCGAGCGCCTGCGGGATCTCGCCGCCCAGATGCGCGTTCCGTGCGTCCTCGGTCTCGAAGGTGTCAAAGATCCCGTAATGGTCCTCGTCGATCTTGAACGCGTACCAGGTGACGGTGCCCTCCTCCTTGACCGCGAGCTCGCGACCCGCCTTCAGGAACTCGGCCAGCTCGCCGCCCTTGCCCTTCTTGGCCTCCAGTGTCGCCAGCAGTCCCAGCTTGACCGTCACGATGATCCTCCTTGATCGGTGGTGAGGCGGGCACTGTACAGCACCTGCCCTTCGGCCGCGCTAGCTACCGGCAACGGCCAGCAGGAGCCCGGTGAAGTCCTCGTCGCAGGGGCCGCATGAGGCCAGGTGAGCGGCGACCCCCGGGTAGCGTTCCGCCGGGTTCCCGCCGGTCACGGTGAGGTCGACGTAGCTGTGCAAGCCGGCGATCGCCTCGTCGCAGCCGACGTCGCGCGGGTCGGTCCGCAGGAGCCGGTCCAGCCGCTCCCAGTCACTCATCGTTGCCCCAAGCCCGGATCGTCCAGATGACCCTTAGAGACCAGCGCCCGGCGGATCTTACCCCGGGCATCGAAAACCACCTTGTAAATGGCGTTGCGCCGCAGGCCGGTCGCGACGGCAAGCGCGTCGAGCGGTATCCCGTCGACCACGATCGCCACGAATACCCGTCGCTGGTGCGCCGTCAGTTCTTCGTCAACGACCCGGCGTACCTCGGCGAGGACGGCCGCTGACTCCGCGTGCTGCTGCGGGTCGATCCCGAACCGGTCGGGCAGCCGCTCCCACTGCGCGGCGTCCAGCCTGACCGGCGGGTCACGCCAGTAATGGCGCCCGAGCTTGCTCGACACCTCCAGGATGACGAACCGGTAGGCCCAGGTCATGAAGCGGCTCTCGCCCCGGAAGCCCGCGAGCTTGGCCAGGACCGCGAGCATCGCGTCGTCGGCGGACTGGTGCGCGACGTCGATGAGCTCAGGCCCGGTGACCGGGGTGCTGCCCGACCGGCGGCCTACCTCGGCCAGCGCGATACGCAGCAGCCGGGCATGCAGTTCGGCCTCGGCTTCCTGCCGTCGGGTGCTCTCGACGGCGACGAGGCGGCGCAGCCAGTCCGCCGACTCCGCGTCGAGCTGCCGTTCAGCAGGCCCAGCAAGTTCCACGGCCTCACGCTACCGCCACTTGCAGGCGGTCCGCCTCACGACGTAACGCGGGGCCTCCCGGGAGGACTGAGGTGTGCATGGCAGTACCCCCAATGCAGGGAGAGATGATGAGATTCTCGAATTGCCCGGGCATCCCCCGCAGCAAGTTCCGCGGGCTGAGGCCGGGTCTGATCCTGGCCAGCCTCGCGACCGCCGCAGCCGCAGCGGTGGCTGTCCCCGCAGCCGCATCCGCGTCGACCTTCAAGTCGCCGGTGGTCGGCTACACCTACGTCGACGGCAATACCGCCCCGGTCAACACCGTCGACGGGTTCGCCCGGCACGCCGACGGCTCGCTCACCCCGCTCGCCGGCTCTCCGTTTAGCGCCGGCGGTGCCGGACTTGGCACTGGCCTGGCCTCCCAGGGCGCGATACAGGTAACACCGGGCGGCCGGTACCTGCTGGCGGTCGACGCCGGCAGTAACCAGATCTCCGTGCTGCGGATCACCGCCGGCGGCGTGCCCGTGCTGGTCGGCCAGCCCGTGTCCTCGGGCGGGATCAAGCCGGTGAGCGTCGCGGTCTCCCCGTTCGGCCTGGTCTACGTGGCCAACTCCGGCGCTGGCGGCAGCGGGTACTCCGGCTTCCGCCTGGGACTAGGTGGCAGCCTGACCGCGATCCCGGGCTCGACGGTCACCGTCCCGGACGCCTCCGGGCTGGGCGACGTGTTCTTTAACGCCTTTGGCGACCACCTCATCGGCACCCGCACCGGCACCTCGATGATCGACAGCTTCGTCGTGCTGCCCGGCGGCCGCCTGCTCGCGGCCAAGGGCTCCCCCTTCACCGGGCAGGGCCTCGGTCAGCTCGGCGCCGAGTTCTCCCCCGCCCGGCCCTGGCAGCTGTTCGTCAGCAACGCCCACAACGGCGCCGGCCTCGGCACCGTGTCCGCCTACAACGAAAGCCTCCTCGGCCGGCTCTCCCCGATCGGCTCCTCGCCTTACGCCGACGGGCAGACCGCGCCGTGCTGGGTGGAGATCAGCCACGACGGCAGGTTCCTGTTCACCGTCAACACCGGGTCGGGCAACATCTCCAGCTACTCCATCAGCCGCGGAGGGTCACTCACCCTGATCGGCAGCTTCCCGATCAGCGGCGGCGGAGCCGACATCGACGCCCGCCTGTCCCCGGACGGCAGGTACCTGCTGGTCGACGGCTCGGGCATGCACTGCGTGTCCGTCTTCGCCGTCAACGGCGGAACCCTCACCGAGGTCCCCAGCTCGCCGACCCCGCTGCCCGCCGGGGTTACTTCCTCCTCCGGGATCGCCAACACCTAGAGACCGGCACGCCGCTACAAGCCAGCTGCCCCGGCCCGCCACCAGGCAGGCCCGGGGCAGCGCTGTTTCTCACAGGAGATCGCGGCTGGCTGCTTCCCGGAGCCACTCCTCCGCCCGCTCGAATGTCCACTCACGTTCGCCGATCAGGCTGCACCAGGCGTTCTGGCCAAAACAGAACCACAGCGTGTCGACCGCCTGGGCTAGGCTGATCCCTGACCATGGCGTGCGCCTGCCGCGCCCATCACCCCGGAAAGCATGGCCGCGGCCGCCGCCGGCCAGGAAATCCTCGGGCCGCCCCTCGCCGCCGGCGACATGCCCGGGGGGCGTGCTGTTCTTTATCGCGCACGGCACTCTCCAGCTGCGAAAGCCACCGGGATACTGCCCGCAGCGTCAGGAGGGTGTTATGCGCAGGATAACCCGGGTTGCCGCACCGTGCTTCACGAGGCGCTCGACGGCCATGACGACGCGGTACTCGAGCCCGTACTTGCGCCGGATAACCGCGGTCAGGCGCTCCCTGCTCTCCTCGTCGTCGAGGATCTCAGCGGTCCCGGCGACGCAGGCTGCCCCGCCGGCGACCCGGCCCGTGCGCGAGCAGGGCCGAAGCTGGACCCGCGGATCGTTCCGCAGCCGCTTGACCTTGCCCGTCTCGGCCGGGGTGAGAACAATGAGGGCGTCGCCGTCCTGCCCGATCCATACTGGCGCCGACACGGCTTCGCCCGACCGGCGGAAGGTGGTAAGAGATACGAACCTCGCGCGGTCCAGGGCAGTGCCGGGGCTGGCGGGCATGACTGGTCCCTCGGTCTCTGGTAGTGCGGTGGGCTGGCAGGCGGCCGCGATCAGCGGTCAGCCTGACCGCGCCGGGCCCCGGTGGGGACGGGCCGGCTCCGTGTCCTAGCGGGATGTCCGGAAGGTAGCCCGGATCTCCTCTGTGAATGCGCGTGGCTGTTCCAGGGCGGCGAAGTGGCCGCCCTGGTCGAGCTCATTGAAGTGCAGGACCGTAACGTAGCGCTTCTCGATCCAGCGCCGGGATGAGCGCAGGGCTTCCCGGGGGAAGATACTGAATCCGGCGGGTGTCGGGTTCAGGCCGGACGGAGGCGGCGCCGTCGCTCCTGCCTGTGCCGCTTCCCAGTAGAGCCGGGCCGACGACGCGGCCGTGTTGGGCAGCCAGTAGAGCATGATGTCGTCAAGCAGCGCGTCAAGGCCGAACACCGCTTCCGGGTCGCCGTTGCTGTCGGAAACGTCGTGGAACAGCGTATAGATCCAGGCGGCGAGTCCGGCGGGGGAGTCCGACAGCGGGTAGCCGATGGTCTGCGGGCGGGTCGCCTGCTCCTTGGCGTAGCCGGAGAGCACGTCGCTGTAGTGCGCGGCGCTGGCGAGCATCGCTTGCTCCGGCGGCGTGGCGTCGGCGATCTCCTCGGGAGTCGGGAATACGAGCGGCATGTTGAAGTGCAGGCCCACGCACGCGGCCGGCGCCTTGCGGCCGATCGCCTCGGTGACGGCGCTTCCCCAGTCGCCCCCCTGCGCGACCCAGCGCTGATAGCCGAGACGGTCCATCAGCTCGATCCACGCGTCAGCGATACGTGAGACGTCCCAGCCTCTCTCGTGAGGCTTGTCCGAGAAGCCGAAGCCCGGCATCGACGGGATGACGAGGTCG
>DASWUW010001198.1:0-4443 GCA_036406335.1 Trebonia sp. | reverse complement strand
CTGAGCGCGGAGCCGTAAAATTGTCAATGAATGGCGCGGGGCTAGAATTTACGGCTCAAGAGGTCGCCGGGAGACCGGTTTGTTATCCGCGCCGTTTATCAGTCGCGCGCAGTTACCGGACGCGATGGACCTCTGTTTCGTAACGAAAAATAGCGGTGGTTACCTGACGGGTCACTCATCGTGGTCCCGTCTTCCGCCCGGTGCGGGGCCCCGCTGCAGGCTGCTCATCCGGGTACGGACCGTGTCCGGGTTAGGCTTCAGCGGTTCCTGCGCGTCCGCGGGCGGCCCGCCGCTTCCCGGGTTGTGCAGGGGGTTGGCGTTCGGGACCCGCGCGGGCAGTCCGGTGGCACTCTGGCCGTCGCGGCCCGAGCCGGCCGGAGTGCTGGCCCCGCGGTCACTGCGGTGGTGGAACCAGCTCATCGGCTGCTGTCTGGCGTCCGCCGGGCTGCCGCCGGTGTTCTCAGGAGCGCCCCTGCCCGGCTCATCGTCCGTGATCGCGCGCACGAGACCGAGCTGGCCAGGCGACCGCCTGCCCTGGATGCCGCCGCCCTGAGCCGCCTGCGGCGCCCCCCCGCCGGAGTACTGGGCCGTGCGCTCGATGATCGTGTCGGGCAGCCAGACCAGCGCGCTCAGCCCCTGGGGGCTGGCGGGGCGCAGCCGGACCTTCACGCCGTGCCGCTCGGCCAGCCGCGCGACGGCGAACAGGCCCATGTGCCGGGACACCGACACGTCGATCACGGGCGTGGTCTGCAGCCGCCAGTTCATCTCAGCCAGCCGCTCCTCGGGGATGCCGATTCCCTTGTCGATGATCTCGACGAGGACGCCGCCGCTGCTCAGCTCGTGCCCCGATACCTGGACCGCGGTGTCGGTCGGCGAGAACAGCGTCGCGTTCTCGATCAGCTCGGCGAGCAGGTGCGCCATGTCGGAGACCGCCAGCCCGGTGACCGCGATGCCGGGCTGCACGCTGAGCACCACCCTGCTGTACTGGTCGATCTCCGAGGTCGCGGCCCGTGCCACGTCCGCCAGTGATACCGGCTCGCTCCACTTGCGCGCGCCCTCATGGCCGGCCAGCAGCAGCAGGTTCTCCGAGTTGCGGCGCATGCGGGTGACCATGTGGTCCATTGAAAACAGGCTGGACAACCGGTCTGCGTCCTCCTCGTTCTGCTCCAGTGAGTCGATCGTCCGAGCCAGCCGCTCGATGAGCGTCTGGCTGCGCCGGGACAGGTTGACGAACATCGCGTTGAAGCTGGTCCGGAGCATGGCCTCGTTGCCCGCCAGCCGCACCGCCTCGGCGTGCACCTGGTCGAAGGCCCTGGCGACCTGGCCGATCTCATCGGAGGTGCGCACGTCGATCGGAGCCACTTCAAGTTCGGTGTCCGGGGACTCGCTCAGCCGCTTCATCCGCAGCGGCAGCTGCACGGTGGCAATGTCGAGCGCTTCTGCCCGTAGCCGGCGCAGCGGCACGGCCAGCGACCTGGCGACGAGGATCGCCGCCGCCAGCACGATCAGCAGCACCGCAATCACGCTGACCGAGATGAGCAGCGCTGACTGCCCGGCGCCGCTTTCCAGCGACTGGGCGCGCGCGACGGCGTCCTGCGCGATTCCCAGTTCGACCGCCTGGGTCTCGTCGAGTTTCTGCGAGGCGGCCTGATACCAGGACACCGGGGCCTGGGCCACGCTGAAGCCCACAGTCTCCGTGTTGAGGTTCGAGCTGAGGAACGGGTCCTTCAGGTCACCGCCGCCGTCGATCAGGAAGTAGTCCTCTGCCCGCTTTACCTCTTTGACGCCGGGCCCGGCGACCGTTGTGTCGAAGGTGTGCCGCTCCGCCGGCGTGGCGGCCGCCAGGAATCCCGCCTCGTCGGACTGCTCGGCGGACCGGGCCGAGATCAATGCCTGGAGCACGCCGTCGGAGAAGAACTTCTGCGTGAAGGCGTTGAGGAAGAGCCCGCGCTGCTGCGAGTCCTGGTCCTTCGCCAGCGAGAGCAAGTTCAGCTCGCGGACGTCGATGGCCAGGCTGGCGTCGGAGATTCCCTGCGCGAGCTCGTCGTTAAGCGTGATGAGGTTGTTGATGAGCGGCTCGTACTCGCTGATCACGCCGAGGCCCTCGATGCTCGAGCCCTGGGACCTGTCCCAGAACTGCGTCCGGACGGTGTTCCTCAGCCTGGCTAGGCTGCCGCCGAGCCCCGACCGGATCGCGGCCACGCTGGCCTGGATGTTCGCCGGGTAGGAGCCGTCGACCCCGGTGGCGAGCGCCAGGAACCTGGCGGCCTCGGCGTCGGTCGCGCCGCGCAGTGCGTTGAGGTCTCCGGTGCCGCCCCCGGAAGTGAGGCCGACGGTGTAGTCCCGCTCGTTCTGCAGGTCCTGCGCCAGGCTCACCCCCTGGTGGCCGACCCTGGCCAGCTGAAGTTCACGTCCGAACTGGGTCGCGCTGCTCTCGGCGCTGGCCACCTCCATACCGCCGAAGACCAGCCCCATGACGAGCGCGAGGGTGATCACCGCGAATAGCCGACGCGACACCGGCCAGTTTGACAGCGTTATCAGCCCTCGGCTGCCGGGCCTGGTGCCTCTGGCTGGCCTCTCGGCGCCGCTGGCCGCGCCGGTCCGCGCCCTCGCGCGGGCGCCATCATGGTTTCCCATTCCTATTGTCCTTTAAGGATGCGCTGATGCTGCAAGCCCGCGGGCGATGAAGGCGCGGGCGGGTCGCCTCCCGTGCCCCCCCGGCAAGCATGGCCTCCTGGGTCGCTGCGGTGACAGTGCGCTATCCGAGAGCGAACGTCCGGTTGCGTCCTAGATGCATGAATACACGGTGGTGCGGGAGACGCTACGGCTTAAACTCATGTCAGGCCAGTTAACCTAACGACTTTTACTGTAAAAATTCCGTAAACGTCCCGTCCACCGGAGCCCGCCTGATCAGCGGGAAGAATGGCGGTTGTCGATATCGCGCCCCTGCTGTAACGCGGCGTTAATGCAGCAGGAGCGTCCCGCCCGGGCGGGACCGCCCTGTAGCGGACGTCGCCCACGCTGCCGTGCTGGTGCGGCGGGTACCTCTGTCCGCGGGGGCTCATCGGGGACCACGCGGACAAACCGGTGACTCTTCCCGTGTCCCCACGATCTTCACCATTTGCGGGAACGAGCGAAATTCAGCGGCTGACCATCGGCGGGGCCAGCACTGCCGGCAGGGCGGCGGTTCCCGCCTGCCGTACCGCGACGGGTAGCTCGCATCAGTGAGCGTCGTCATACGGCGAACGCGCGGGAGTTACGCAGGGACAGTGCGACCAGAGTGAGAGTGGGCCCGTAGCCAGAGCCGGTCGGGAACAAGGAAGAATCGGCGATCATGACGTTCGGAGCTTCCCAGAGACGACCCCACGGGTCGCACACACTCGACGAGGGGTCCGTGCCGAAGCGGGCTGTCCCGGCCACGTGGCGTGAGATGGGCACCTGGTTGATTTCCGAGTGTGACGTGGTGAGATCCCCGGTTGTCTTCGGAGACGTTGCCGTCATGATCCGCTCTGCGCCGGCCTCCTTCATGATCTCTGCCAGCTTGGCTCCATGGTGCCGTGAGGCGACAAGCTCGTGGGTGTGCGGCCGGTAGGTCGTCCTGGCCACCGGGAGACCCCAGACGTCGGTAACAGCGGGGTCGAGGTCGACCGTGTTCGTGAGCTGAGGCAGGTCGTCGCCCTGCATGCAGAACCCGAGTAGCCGGTCTCTCATGGGAGACTCGCGCATCATGACCTTGTGCTGCGGCCCCCATGGGTACTGCTTCGCCTCCGCGATCAGGTGGGACGGGCTGCAGTGCTCAACCAGGCCTCCCTTGATCCACGGCAGGCCCGCCTCGGCGGCGGCTGCGAGCGCTGCGTCGTCCACGAGGATATGGTCGTCGTGAACGTGGGTAACGGATCGGCCGATGTGCCCGTGGACGCGGAAAGGCATGATCCCGAAGACGAATGTTTGCAGGTGAAACATCACGTTGCGGCCGATGTGCTCGTTGGTCAGGCCGGAGAGCAGCAGCAGGCGCGGTGTCTCCATTGCCCCGCACGCGATGACGATCCGCTCGGCGCGCTCGGTGTGGCGCTCGCCTTGCGCGTCGATCCACTCGACACCGGTCGCCCTGCCGTTCTTGATCGCGATGCTCGACACATGGCTTTGCGGGCGCAGTTCTGCCCGGCCGGTGAGGAGGGCGCGGCGCAGCGGTGCGACCGGGTCGCCTTTAGCCTGGATGGGGCAGCCGAAGTACGCGCAGAAGCCGCAGTTGTTGCAAGCGGGCCGACCGTCGTACACAACAGAGTTGACGCCGGTCGGTGCCGCGTAGGGATGGTAGCCGAGCTTCTCGGCCGCGGCCGATGTTACGAGGGACCCGTACATCGCGGGCCCTGGAGGCATCGGGTACTCACCTGATCGCCAGGCTGCGAATGGGTTCGCGCCGGCCAGGCCCGCGACACCGAT
>DASWUW010001197.1:0-2086 GCA_036406335.1 Trebonia sp. | reverse complement strand
ACCAGGTTGTCGCCGACGTCGAGGTTTTCGCCGGCGTGGCGGCCGGTGCTCGTGCCTTCCCCCTGAGCCTGCCCGGCCCCCAGGTAGCGGTCGTAGTGCTGGTAGAGGGCGGTGACTTCGGCCTCGCTCAGGTGCCCGTCGTTGTCGACGCTGGGCGCATCCTGGACCAGCTGCTTGGACACGGCCAGTACGAGCTGGCCGTCGCGGGGCGAGGCGCCGTACAGGGGAGCGAAGCTCTCCCGGGTACCGAACAGGCCCGTGCTCACGGTCACCCACGTGGGCGCGCCGTTTTCCTCGTCCAGGTAGACCTGGCCGACCTGGCCGACCTTGGCGCCGTCGGCGTCGACCGCGGTCAGGCCGATCAGGTTGTCCCACTGCTGCGGGGTCGTCATAACTGTCTCCTTGCTGAATCCGTGGTCACGTCAGGCAGCAGCATCCGGCCGGACCGTCAGACCGCTGTCAGGCGAGCGGCCTGCTGGCTGTTGCCGCCGCTACTGAAAGTGCGGGCAGGCCCCGGCGTTACGCGGCCGCGGCAAGATTTGTGCGGAAATTGTCGAATCCCCCCGTTCCCGGGTGTGACACTGGCCGGGCCGGGCAGTAGGGGCAAGCGATCGATCAGGGGATGAGAAAACGGCGGCCCGATGAGAGACCAGACCACGACTACCTCAGCGCACGAGGTCATCGCGGTGGAGCCAGTCATCCGCCGGGTCGTAGCTGCCCGCGCGGCTAATCCCGCTGACGTCGACGACCTGGTGCAGGACTGCCTGGAACGGCTGCTGGCGGCACGCGGGCGGCTGGCCCCGGAGGCGGTGCTGCCCTATGCCGTGGTGGTCGCTCGCAACCTGGTCAGCTCGCATGCGAAGACCACCATGCGGCACGCGGCCGCGGCACCGCGGATCTTCGACGCCGCGGAACCCGAACGGCCCGGCGACGAACTGCTGGCCGCGGAGACGCGGCACGCGATGATGGCCGCGCTGGCCCAGCTGTCGGAGCAGGAGCGCCGCGATGTCCTCGCCTACTACGCCGATGCCCCGGCCCGGGCGCAGACCAGCGAGTCCCGCGGCGCTATGCGGGTGCGGATGGCCCGGACCCGGGCCAAGCTCCGGCTGGAGTACCTGCTCGCCTTCCGCCACGTGGAGCTGCCGACGCCGGCCTGCCGCAGCGTGCTGCTGGCCATCTCGGCCGGCGACACCCGCCGGCAGCGGGAACTCGACGCGGGACAGCACCTGCTCGACTGCGCGGTCTGCCCGATGCTCAGCGAGCCGCTCGGCCGGCGCAGCATCGCGCTGACCGCTATCGCCATCCCCGGCGGGCTGGCAGCCTGGGCTGCCAGCAAGGTGCGGGCCCACCCGGTACAGGCCACGGCAACGGCCGCGGCCGGAGCCGCGGCCGTCGCGGTGGCCGCCACCATCGGCCCGCACCTCGTCGCCCACCGTGCCCCGGCTACGCCCGCCGCGCCGTCGTCGGCTGCTCGTGCCCCGGGCACGCCTTCCGCACCCGCGCCGGAAGCGGTGATCGGTCACCTGTCCGTCGCCGGGCAGCCGGTGAGCGACGCCGCCGCCGGGCGGTCACTGCAGCCGCTGGCCGGCCGCACCGTGCACGCCTCGGGGGTTGCGGTCGTGGCCGCGGTCAGCAGAAACGGGTTCTGGATCGGCTCTGCCCGGGGCCGGGTGTGGGTTCAGCTGACCGGACCGCTGCAGCCGCTGCGCATCCGGGCCGGCGACCGGGTCTGGTTCACCGGTACCGTGGTCGCCAACCCGGCCTCGTTTCCGGCCCTGGCCGGGGTGACCGGCAGCGACGCGGCACTGCTGACCCGTCAGGGGGCGCACCTGGCGGTGACCACTACCAAGATCTCGGTCCGCGCCTGAATCTTCGACTAGGACGGCCGGCCCCCGCCTTCCGGGGTCCGGGACTGGCTCCAGCGGCAGGCCAGGACCACTGCCAGCGGCCACACCGCCTCGGCCCCGGCCAGGATCCGCTCGGCCAGGCCGACCTGCCGGCCCCCGCCGATCAGCTCCGTGCCGAACCACACGAGCAGGCCGAGCAGCACCCCGGCCGCGGCGGCGCCGGTACCCGGGCGCAGCCC
>DASWUW010001196.1:0-5662 GCA_036406335.1 Trebonia sp. | reverse complement strand
TGGCGCAGCACCCGGCCGTAACTGACGGCCAGGCGCCGGCCGGGCAGGCGGCCGGGCAGGCGGGCCGCGTCTGGGCGGCCATGCGCGACCTGGTCGACCGCCATCCGACCAAGCAGCTGCTGCGCGACGCCCTTGACCTCGGCCGGGGCAGCGGCCGGGTCAAGTCGCTGCTGTGGCTGGCGGAGGGGCCGCTCACCCTGGGCGGCCTGGCCGAGGCGGTCGGCGTCGACGCCCCCTACGCGACCCTGATCGTGGACCGCCTCGAGCAGCGCGGCCTGGTCGACCGGCAGCCCGATCCGGAAGACCGGCGGCGCAAGCTGGTCACGCTCACTCCGGCGGGCCGCGAGGCGGTCACCCGGGTGCACCGGATCCAGCGGCAGCCACCGCCTGCCTTCGGCCGCCTCACCCCGGCCGAGCTGGACACGCTGGAGGAACTGCTCGGGCGGCTGCGCGACGGGGCGGAAGACGGCGGCTACTCGAAGGCGGCCGGGTCGCCCGCGCCGTAGCGCACGATCTCCGGCTCGTCGCCGGAGAAGTCGATCACGGTAGTGGGCTCGGTGCCGCAGTCCCCCGAGTCGATCACCGCGTCCACGACGTTGCCGAGTTCCTCGGAGATCTCCCAGCCCTGGGTCATCGGGTCGTCCTGGCCCGGCAGCAGCAGGGTGCTCGACACCAGGGGCTCGCCGAGCTCGGCCAGCAGCGCGTGGGTGACCACATGGCGGGGAATGCGCACGCCGACGGTCTTCTTCCCCGGGTGCTGCAGCCGCCGCGGCACTTCCTTGGTCGCGGCCAGGATGAACGTGTAGCTGCCTGGCGTCGCCGCCTTGATGGCCCGGAAAATGCTGTTGGGCACGCGCGCGAACTGGCCCAGCTGGGCGAAGTCCTGGCACACCAGCGTCAGATGGTGCTTCTCGTCCAGGCCGCGGATCGCCCGGATCCGGTCGGTCCCGTCCTTATTGCCCAGCTGGCAGCCGAGCGCGTAGCAGGAGTCAGTGGGATAAGCGATCACCCCGCCGCCGCGCACGATCTCGGCGACCTGGGAGATCGAGCGGCGCTGCGGGTTATCCGGATGGATGTCGAAGTACCGGGCCATGGCACGAGTGTAGGCTCCCGTGGCCAGGCGGGCACGCGGTCCCTAGCGGGTGACCTCGCTGCGGTCGTCGCCCCACAGCGTGTGAAAGCTGCCGTCGGCGTCGGTGCGGCGGTAGGTGTGCGCCCCGAAGAAGTCACGCAGCCCCTGGACGAGGGCCGCGGGCAGCCGCTCGGCCCGCAGCGCGTCGTAGTAGGCGAGTGCGGCGGAGAATCCCGGCACCGGGACGCCGCTGCCCACCGCGGTCGCGACTACCTCGCGCCAGGCGTCCTGCGCCCCGGTGACCTCCCGGGCGAAATCGGGGTCGGCGAGCAGCGTGGGCAGCTGCGCGTTGCCCTCGTAGGCGGCCCGGATCCGGTCGAGGAAGGCCGCCCGGATGATGCAGCCGCCGCGCCAGATGACGGCCATCTGCCCCAGGTCGATGTCCCAGTCGTACTCTTCGCTGCCGGCCGCGATCATGTTCCAGCCCTGGGCGTAAGACACGATCTTGGACGCGTACAGCGCCTGCTCGACCTTGTCGGCGAACGCGGCCGGGTCGGCGACCCGGGCCTGGCCGGACGGGCCGGGCAGCTGCCGGGCGGCCGTGCGCAGGTCGGCGTGGCCGGACAGGCTGCGCGCGAAGACCGCCTCGGCGATCCCGCTGACCGGGGTACCGAGGTCAAGCGCGACCTGGACGGTCCAGCGCCCGGTGCCCTTCTGCTCGGCCTGGTCGACGACGACGTCGACGAACGGGCCGCCGGTCTTGGCGTCGGTGTGGGCGAGCACCTCGGCGGTGATCTCGATGAGGTAGGAGTCGAGGCGACCGGTGTTCCAGGTCCGGAAGATTCCGGCGATCTCCGCGGGCGAGTACCCGCCGGCCCGGCGGAGCAGGTCGTAAGCCTCGGCGATGAGCTGCATGTCGGCGTACTCGATGCCGTTGTGCACCATCTTCACGAAGTGCCCGGCCCCGTCCGGGCCGACGTGCGTCGCGCACGGGACGCCGTCCACCTTGGCCGCGATGGTCTCCAGCATCGGGCCGAGGGACTCATACGACTCCGCGGAACCGCCGGGCATGATCGACGGGCCGTTGAGCGCGCCTTCTTCGCCGCCGGACACGCCCATGCCCACGAAGTGCAGGCCCCCCTCGCGCAGGGCCGCCTCGCGGCGGCGGGTGTCCGCGAAGTGCGCGTTGCCGCCGTCGATGATCATGTCGCCCTTTTCGAGGAGCGGGGCGAACTCGTCGATGACGGCGTCGGTCGCGGGCCCGGCGTTGACCATGATCACCAGGCGGCGCGGGCGCTCGAGGCTGGCGACGAACTCCTCCGCGGTCTGCGCGGGGACGAACGTGCCCTCGTGGCCGAACTCCTTCATGATGGCGTCGGCGCGCGCGGTCGTCCGGTTGTGCAAGGCGGTCGCGTAACCGTGCCGGGCGAAGTTGCGGGCCAGGTTGCGGCCCATCACGCCAAGTCCGGTTACGCCGATCTGCGCTGTCGCCTGGGCGGCCATATCGTCCTCGTTTCCCTAGCTCTCGCTGAGCTTTCCGCGCTCGTCGCGGTCTCTCCCGCCGCGGGCGCCAGCAGGCGCACGGCGACGGGGGCCATTATCGCGTGGTCCATTCGATCACGCGGCCGCAACGTGTATCCGGCCGACCCTTACGCCGCCGGGACCGCGGGCCGGGGCTTGCCGGGAGCCACGGTCCGGGCCAGGATGCCGAGCGTAGCCCGCAGCGCGCTCTCCGGTACCACCGGGAAAATGCCTTTCATCTTCTCGTCCACCGCGGACCAGTCGTAGTACGCGGTCGCCAGGGTGCCCGCTTCGATCGGCTCCAGCCGGTAGCCGTAGACGTGGCCGAGGTTGAACCGGCCGAGGACGGTCCAGGCGATCTCCCGGTCCTGCGCGAACGCGGTGATCTCGTTGCTGACGTCGTACAGGCCCAGCTCCGGGAAGTCGTTGAGCGCCTCGCGGTCCATGTGCACCGTGAAAGTGTCGCCCGCCTTGCTCACCCGGTCCCCGTCGGCCGACATGAGCATGCCCGAGCTGTCGATGGCGACGTGTCCCCGGGGGTCGGTGAGGACGGCGAAGATCTCTTCGGGGGCGGCGGCGATCGCGCGCTGCACTTCTAGTCGTTCCGGCATGGGGCCGATTCTCGCACGGCGGACGCTACTGGTAAGTCCCGCCGCCGCCCGGATGGAACGCCGAGGCTGACCTGGCCCACGGGGCGGGGCGGGGCTCGGTACCGCCGGGGAACCGGCTCGCGAAGGCATGGCGCGCCACCGCCATCAGGGACAGCAGCGAGTGCTCGCGGGCGGCGAACGCGTTGAACTCGAACAGGCCGCGCTCGGCCTTGTCCTGGGCCAGGGCCAGCTCGGTCGCGGCCAGCTGGTAGTCCGCCATCGCGGCGGAAGCGGGCAGGCCGCCGGCGGCGCGGGCCCAGCCGCGCGCGGCGCCGCGGGCCCGCAGCGAGGCCAGCATCACGATGTCGTCCGGGGTGATCAGGCCGGTGCGCTCGTAGCGGGGCAGGTAGCGGCGGATGAGGCGGATCACCCGGCGGCGGTCGGCGACCAGGATGGCGACCAGCACCGCGAGCACGCACGTCATGATGAGGTAAGCCGAGGCCAGGCCGGCCGCGCCGTGCAGGGACAGCCCGTTCCAGGTGCCGTGCAGCACCATGGCCGCGAGCAGCCCGAGCGCCACCGCCCAGGGAGCGCCGTTCCGGCGGCTGGCCGAGTAGGCCACGCCGAGACCGGTCATCGAGGTGAAGATGGGGTGCAGCAGCGGGGACACCAGCCCGCGGAGCACGAAGGTGTAACCGAGCAGGGCGATGCCGCCGCGCTCGGGAGTGACCAGCGCGTTGACGTAATACCCGACGTTCTCGATCATGGCGAAGCCGAGGCCGACCATGCCCGCGTAGATGACCCCGTCGGCCGGGCCGTCGAACTCGGCCCGGCGCCGCAGCATGAGGCCGATCACCACCGCGCCCTTGAGCGTCTCCTCTACTACCGGGGCGCCGAACGTGGCGGCGACGTACTCGCCGGTCGACGCGCCGAGCGCGGGCATGGTGACGTACTCCAGGTTGGCGGTGTTGATGATCAGCGCGGACAGCGCGGCGATCCCCGCGCCCCAGCCGAAGGCGAAGGCGAGACTGCCGCGCGGCTCCGGCTCGAGCCGGTCCATCCAGAGCACGGTCACGACCAGCAGCGGTACCGGCAGCAGGGCGAGCGGCAGCGCGATCACGAACGGCGCGGCCCCGCGCCCGGCCGTGAACGACTGCGCCGCGTCGATCCCGAGCGCTACGATCGCGCAGGTCGCGGTGACCGCGATGCCGACGATGAATCCCACCGGCGTCCGGCCGGGCGGGCGGTCCGCGAGCACCGCCCGGGGGTCAAAGGGGGCCCCGGCCGCGGGCGGCCGGCTGGACTCGCTCATAGGCGGAAGCCTACTGCGGACCGGCGTCGGCTGACCTCGATTACGGCGCTGCTCAGCGGGCCCAAGCTCCGCCCCGGATTGGTTTAGACCAGCGGTGGCCGTGGTCTAGACCAAAGATCCGGTGAACCTTGCGGAAACGGCGTCCCCCGCGCGCGCTGCCGCTTACGGAGCGGGATAGGCTCTTGACCGTGGCACGGTGGCCACAGGGGACTTCCCCCTGCCCGCGCTCCGCCGCGCCTTCCTAATCTTTTCCGCCGGCTGAGGCGGACGCCAGAGAAGTCTGCAGAAGGGATCCGTGACCTAAAGGTGAGCAACCAGGCCATTGACTGGACACCCGCCGACAAGCGGGCCGTCGACCTCGTGCGCGTCCTGGCCATGGACGCCGTGCAGAAGGTCGGAAACGGGCACCCCGGGACCGCGATGTCCCTTGCCCCCGCCGCCTACCTGCTCTATCAGCGGGTCATGCGCCACGACCCGGCCGACCCGACCTGGCTGGGGCGCGACCGGTTCGTGCTGTCCTGCGGCCACACCTCGCTGACCCTCTACATCCAGCTCTACTTCTCCGGTTACGGCGTCACGCTGGACGACCTCAAGGCATTCCGCACCTGGGGCGCGATCACCCCCGGGCACCCGGAGTACCGGGTCTGCCCCGGCGTGGAGTGCACCACCGGCCCGCTCGGGCAGGGCCTGGGTAACGCGGTCGGCATGGCCATGGCCGCCCGCCGCGAGCGCGGCCTGCTCGACCCGGACGCGGCCCCGGGTGAGTCCCCGTTCGACCACCACATCTTCTCGATCGTCTCCGACGGCGACATGGAGGAGGGCATCACCCACGAGTCCGCCGCGATCGCCGCGGTGCAGGAGCTCGGCAACCTCGTCGTGATCTACGACGACAACGACATCTCGATCGAAGACAACACGATCATCGCCAAGGCCGAGGACGTCGGCGCCCGCTACGAGGCCTACGGCTGGCACGTCCAGCACGTGTCCTTCGTGACCGAGTCCGGCTACGAGGAGAACGTCCAGGCGCTGTACGACGCGATCGAGGCGGCCAAGGCCGTCACCGACAAGCCGTCGTTCATCGTGCTGCGCACGATCATCGGCTGGCCCGCGCCGCACAAGCAGAACACCTACCAGGCGCACGGCTCGGCCCTGGGCGACGCCGAGGTC
>DASWUW010001195.1:0-2040 GCA_036406335.1 Trebonia sp. | reverse complement strand
GTCCGCGCCCGGCCCGCCGCCCTCCAGGTGGAGCGCAGGTGGGGGATCCGACCCCGAGGCATACCGGCGCTCGCACTTCCCCCACTTTCCGCCACCCCATTTGACCTGGAGTTTTATAACAACTGGAGGATCGCCGCCCGGGTAAGGACTGGTGAAGGTGGAGGAAGGTGGAGTACAGTGGAGCGTGGTGGAGTGAGACAGCCATCAAAGCTCGGCTTGCTGGGGTGGAGGTGAGGCCCGGATGTTTCTCGGCACTCATGCGCCCCGGCTTGACGAGAAGGGACGGCTGTTCTTGCCCGCCAAGTACCGTGACGAGCTCTCGGGGGGAGTCGTGATCACGAAGGGGCAGGAGCGCTGCCTGTACGTCTTCCCGCAGGAAGAGTTCGGGCGGATCACCGAGGCGCTGAGCGCCGCACCGGTGACCGCCAAGGCCGCGCGGGACTACAGCAGGGTCTTCTTCGCCAGCGCCTCCGACGAGGTGCCCGACAAGCAGGGCCGGATCACCGTGCCCGCCGCGCTGCGCACCTACGCCGGCCTCGACCGTGACTGCGTAGTGATCGGGGCCAACACCCGGCTAGAGATCTGGGACGCACAGGCCTGGGAAACCTACCTGTCCGCCCAGGAGGACTCGTTCTCAGAAGCTGCCGAGGAGGTGCTACCAGGAATTCTCTGACTGGAAGCCGTAACCGGGACCACCCAGCCTGGCGCCACTTCCCCGGCGCCAGACGGCATCGCCCGGAGACGAACCCCCGGACCCCGCTGTCCGCCCGGGACGGCCCCGACGGCAAGAGTGCCGTAACACGGGGCCCGTCCCGGGGGACGGCGCGGATGAACAGCATTCAGCACTTTGGTACCTCAGTAGTTCAGCAGTGCGAAGCGGAGGGGTCATGGGCGAGCACGCCTACCCGCACGTGCCAGTAATGGCCGGCCGGATCGCCGCTCTCCTGCTGCCCGCGCTTACCGCCCCGGTGCCCGGCGGGCACCCGCCGGTCCTGGTCGACGCCACCTTCGGCCGCGGCGGGCACGCACGGGCCTTCCTCGAGGCAGTACCCGGGCTGCTGCTGGTCGGGATCGACGCCGACGCGGCCGCGGTCGAGGCCGGGACACTCCTCGCGCAGCGCTACCCGGGCCAGGTGACGGTCGCGCACGCGTTTTACGACGCTGTCGCTGAGATCACCGCCGACGCCGGCCACCGCCGCGTTCAGGGGGCCCTGTTCGATCTCGGGGTTTCCTCTCCTCAGCTCGACGACGCCGGACGAGGGTTCTCGTACTCTCAGGACGCGCCGCTCGATATGCGCATGGACCGCCGGGCCGGGCTCGACGCCGCCCGGGTGGTCAACGAGTACCCGGTGCCCGAGCTGGCCCGGGTGCTGTTCGAGTACGGCGAGGAGCGTTTCGCCCGGCGGATCGCCCAGACCATCGCCCGGGAACGGGCCCGCGAGCCCATCACGAGCACGCTCCGGCTGAGCGCCATCGTCAAGGACGCCATCCCGGCGGCCGCGCGGCGCACCGGCGGCAATCCGGCCAAGCGGACCTTCCAGGCGCTCCGCATCGAGGTCAACGACGAGCTCGGCACGCTGCGCCGGGCGCTGCCCGCCGCACTCGACCTGCTCGCCCCCGGCGGCCGGCTCGCGGTGCTGGCCTACCACTCACTCGAGGACCGCCTGGTCAAGCGGGAACTAGCGGCGCGCACAACCGACAAGACCCCGCCGGGCATTCCCCTCCGGGCGGGTGACGTGCTGGCCGGCAGCCCCCGGTTCCGCCTGCTGACCCGGGGCGCGGAGCGTCCAGGGGACGACGAGCTGGCGGCCAACCCGCGATCGGCGTCCGCCCGCCTGCGCGCGGTCGAGTGCATCCGGGAGGCGGCGTGACCAGGCAGCACAACGTGAGCGACGAGCGGACCACCAACGACAGGAGCTGGCCGATGGCAAGAAACGAGCGGCAGGAAGACGGCCGCCGCGCCGGAGTCGGCACCATGTCCCGGCCGGGCCGCCGCCCGGTCCCGGTCCCGGAGGCGGTGCCGCCCGCGCCCGACCCGCG
>DASWUW010001194.1:0-5405 GCA_036406335.1 Trebonia sp. | reverse complement strand
CGTGGCCGAGCTGCTGGCGATGACCGGGGTGCGCCCGGACATGGCCGCCGGGCACAGCTACGGCGAGCTCGCCGCCCTGTGCACGGCTGGCGTGTACGGCGCCGCTACCCTGCTCGAGCTGTCCGGGATCCGGGCCGGCGCCATCCTGGCGGCGGCCGGCGACGACCCGGGCGCGATGGCCTCGGTGCGCGGGGACGCGCCGCGGGTGGCCGCGCTGCTCGCCGGGACCCCGGTGGTCATCGCCAACCACAACGCCCCCGACCAGGTGGTGATCTCCGGGCCCACCGCGGCGCTGGAGGCCGCGGCCGAAGCGCTGACCGCCGCGGGCCTGCCCGCCCGCCGGATCAGCGTCGCCTGCGCGTTCCACAGCCCGCTGGTGGCCCCGGCCGCCGCCGCGATGGCCGAGGCGCTGGCCCGCAAGGCCATTGCCTCCCCGCGGTTCCCGGTATTCGCCAACTCCACCGCCGAGCCCTACCCGGACGCCCCGGACCAGGTCCGGCGGCTGCTGGCAGACCAGGTCGCCGAACCGGTGCGCTTCGCCGAGCAGGTCGAGGCGATGTACGCCGCCGGGGCCAGGACGTTCGTGGAGGTCGGCCCCGGCCGGACCCTCACCGGCCTGGTCCAGAAGATCCTCGGCGACCGCCCGTACACCGCACTGGCCTGCGACGTACCGGGCGAGAACGGACTGCGCCGCTTTCTGGCCGCGCTGGCCGAGCTGGTCAACGCCGGGGTACCGGTCGACCCGTGGCCGCTGTTCGGCGGGCGGGCCGCACCGGTCAAGGGAACGCCGTCCCGCCCGAACTGGACCGTCGACGGCCAGCTGGTCCGCACCGCCGACGGCGAGCCGCTCGCCGGGGGCCTGCAGCCCGCCACGACGGCGCCGCGCCTGGTACTGGGCGGGACCGCCGCCGCGGGCGCCGCTCCGGCGGCCGACGCCGGCGCGGCCGAGCGGGACGCGGTGGTCACCGAGTTCCTGCGCGGCACCCGGGAACTGATCGCGGTGCAGCGCGAGGTGGTGCTGGGCTATCTCGGCACCGCGCCGCTGCCCGCCGCGCCCCCTGCTGCCGTCCCGCTGCAGCTCCGGGTCGATCCCGAACGGACCGGGCTTCCCCCCGTCCAGCAGTCCCCGGCTCCGCCGGCCCTGGCCACGGCGCCGGCCGCAGAGTCAGCCGCGGCGCCGGCCGCAGAGTCAGCCGCGGTACCGGCCACGGCGCCGGCCGCAGAGTCGGCCGCGGTACCGGCCGCGCGGCCCAGCCGGACGGAGATCGCCGCGGCGGTCGTCGCGGTGATCAGCGCCCGCACCGGCTACCCGCCGGAGATGCTCGGCACCGACCTGGACCTGGAGGCCGACCTGTCGGTCGACTCGATCAAGCGCACCGAGATAATCGCGGCACTGGCCGAGCGGCTGGGACTGGCCCTCATCGGGGCGGGCGCCGACGACCGCGTCCTGGACGAGCTGTCCCAGATCAAGACCATCAACGGGATCACCGACTGGCTCGACCGCCACCTGAGCGCCGCCTCCGGCGACGTACCGGAAGCCCGCAGCCCGGAGGCCCGTATCCCGCAGCAGCGGGGGGACGCGCCCGAGGCGGCGCTGGCGGTACCGTCGTTCACCCGGGCGGGCGGCTCCGCGAGCGGTGCGGACGTTTTCCGCACGACGGCTGCCTCCGCAGGCAGCGGCGCGGACCTGTTCCCCCCGGCGGGTGCCTCCGCAGGCAGCGGCGCCGGCCTGTTCACCCCGGCGGGCAGCGCGCCGGAGCTGAGCCCGCGGGTGCGCCCGGCGGACGGACTGGCCGGACTGGACGGACTGGACGGGGACGGAGACGGAGGCCTGCCTTCGCGAGAGGCGCTCCCCCGGCGAACCGCGGGTGAGAACCTGGCCACTTACGACACGAC
The DNA here is from genome assembly GCA_036406335.1 of Trebonia sp. Taxonomy (GTDB): domain Bacteria; phylum Actinomycetota; class Actinomycetes; order Streptosporangiales; family Streptosporangiaceae; genus Trebonia. The sequence continues at coordinate 3,509 of DASWUW010001194.1, read as the reverse complement.
CGCTCACGCCGACAGCGGAGCGGGTGACGGCGCCGCCCCGGCGCTGGCCCGCCGGTACCTGACCGAGCCGGTCGGCGGCCAGCCCGGCGGTCAGCGCACCGGCCAGCACGATGACCCGTACGGCGGCCAAGGCGATGGCCAGTACGGCGGCCAGGGCGGCGGTCCCGGCGGCGGGCGGCGAGACGTCGTGGACACGGCGCCGCCGCTGGGCGCGGCCCGGCTGCGGCGGCTGCTGGTCGAGCCCGCCGAGCTGGCGCCCGCTGCCGGGGCGCCCGCCGCGGCCCGGCAGGGCCGCTTCCTGATCGTGGAGGACGGCCGCGGCGTTGCCCTCGAGCTGGCTGACCTGCTGGAACAGCGCGGCGCGGAAGCGTCCGTGGCGGAGACGCCGTCGTCCGCCGACCTGCTCGGGGCGAGCGCCCTGGTTCACCTGGGGGCGCTGAGGCCGGGCGGCCGTCCGGTGCTGCCCGGCGCGTTCGGGCTGATCCGGGACGCGCTGGCGGTCGGGGTGCGCGGCGTCGTCGTCGCCACGGTCGGCGGCGGAACCTTTGGCCAGCCGGAAGACAACGGTGCCGCGGGCGGGACCGCCAGCCGGGGCGGGCGGGACCTGGACGAGGAACCGGCGGACCTCGGGCTGCGCGGGCTGATGCGGACGGTGGCCACGGAGTATCCCCACGTGCTGGCCCGGGCGGTCGACATCGACCCCAAGGACAGTCCGCGCGACATCGCCACCCTGCTGCTGGCCGAGCTGTGCGACCCGCGGGGACCGGCGGTGGTCGGCTACCGGGCGGGCCGCCGGACCGGGCTGCGCGTCGTCGAGGCGGCGCCGCCCGTCGCCGCGCTGACCGGTGCCGGGATTACCGGTGCCGGGCTCACCGGTGCCGGCGGCCTGGGTCTTAGCGCCGACAGCGTGGTGCTGCTCACCGGCGGGGCGCGCGGGATCACCGCCTCCGTCGCGCTCGCGCTGGCGCGGTCGACCGGCTGCCACATCGAGCTGCTGGGACGCACCCCGCCGCCCGGGCCGGCCGACCCCCAGCTAGACACCGCCGACCCGGTCGTGCTGCGCCAGCGGCTGATCGCCCGCGGCGGCGCGCCCAGCCTGAGCAGCCCGCGGCAGATCGAGGCGGAGACTCAGCGGATGCTGCGGGAGCGGCAGGTGCGCGTCACCATGGACGGGCTGCGGGCGTCGGCCGCGTCGGTGCGCTACCACGCGGTGGACGTGCGGGACGCGTCCGCCGTCAGCTCGGTGTTCGCCGACGTCTACGGCCGCTACGGCCGGCTCGACGGCGTCGTCCACGGCGCCGGCGTGGTCGAGGACCGGCTGATCACCGACAAGACACCGGAGTCGTTCGCCCGGGTCTACGGGACCAAGGTCGACGGCGTGCGGGGCCTGGTCGCCGGACTGCGCCGGATCGACGCCCTGCGCCCGGCCGCGGGCCCGTCCCCAGGCGAGGACGGCGCGCGCTTCCTGGTGCTGTTCGGCAGCGTGTCCGGAGTGTTCGGCAACCGGGGGCAGGCCGACTACTCGGCCGCCAACGACGCGCTCGACACCCTCGCCCAGCACTGGTCCGGCGGGCCGACCGGGCGGGTCCTCGCGGTCGACTGGGGTCCCTGGGCCGGCGGGGGCATGATCACGCCCGAGCTGGAACGCGAGTACGCGCGCCGCGGCGTCGCGCTGATCGACCCCGCCGACGGCGTGGCCGCCCTGCTCGCCGAGCTAGCCGACCCGTCCGGCCCGGCTCAGGTCGTCTACCTGTGCGGCGAAATCCCCGCGGCACCAAGGAACGGAACCACCGGTGAGTGACTCCACAGAAAACGCGGTTGCCATCGTCGGCATGGGGGCGGTCTTCCCCGGTGCGGGAGACGCCGCGACGTTCTGGCGCAACATCAAGGCGGGAACCGACTCGATCAGCGAAGTCTCGCCGGATCGCTGGGACCCCGAGGTGTACTGCGATCCGGTCCAGGGCGGCGCCGCTCCCTTCTATACCCGCCGGGGCGGGTTTCTGGGTGAGCTGGCTACGTTTAACCCGGGACCGTTCGGGATCATGCCTTCTTCGGTGGACGGGACCGAACCCGACCAGCTGCTCATGCTGCGGGCCGCGGCCGCGGCGATCGCGGACGGCGGCACCCGGCCGGATCCGGAGCGCACCGGGGTGATCATCGGCCGCGGCGGCTACCTCACGCCCGGGATCTCCCGGCTGGACCAGCGGGTCAGTGCCGTCCACCAGCTCACCGCGGTGCTGTCCGACCTGCTGCCCGACCTGGGCAGCGAGCAGCTGGCGGCGGTACGGACAGCATTCGAGGAGCGGCTCGGGCCCGACGACCCGCTGGACGCGGTCGGCCTGGTGCCGAACTTCGCCGCCTCCCGGCTGGCCAACCGCTTCGACCTGCGCGGACCGGCCTACACAGTCGACGCCGCCTGCGCGTCGTCACTGATCGCGGTGGACCACGCGGTCCGGGAGCTGACCTCCGGGCGCTGCGACGCGGTGCTCGCGGGCGGGGTGCACACCTGCCATCACCCCACGCTGTGGAGCGTCTTCACCCGGCTGCGGGTACTCAGCCCGCGCGGGGTGATCCGGCCCTTCGACGCTCAGGCCGACGGCACGCTGCTGTCCGAAGGGGCGGGGGCGGTGCTGCTCAAACGGCTGGCGGACGCGCGGGCGGACGGCGACCGGGTCTACGCGGTGATCCGCGGGGTGGGCGTGTCCAGCGACGGGCGCGCCCACAGCATGCTCAACCCGCTGGTGGAGGGACAGGAACTGGCGATCCGGCGGGCCTGGGCGGCCGCGGGCCTCGACCCGGCCGCGCCGGACGCGCTCGGGCTGGTCGAGGCGCACGGCACCGCCACCCCGACCGGGGACCGGGCCGAGGTAACGGCGCTGGGCCGGGTGTTCGGGTCGGCCGCCGGCGGGCCGGCGATCGGAATCGGCAGCGTCAAGTCGATGATCGGGCACGCGATGCCCGCGGCCGGCATCGCCGGGCTGATCAAGACGGCCTTCGCGGTACACGAGGGCGTACTGCCGCCCACGCTGCACGTGGACGAGCCCAATCCCGCCTTCGCGGGCACCCGGTTCGCGCCGGTGACGCAGACCCGGCCGTGGGACGACGGACCGGTGCGGCGAGCGGCGGTCAGCGCGTTCGGATTCGGCGGCATCAACGCGCACGTGGTCCTCGAGTCGGAGCCGGCGCCCGCGGCGAGCGGCACCGGGCCGCGGGGCGGCGGTACCGGGGTGCGCTACGCGAGCAGCGCGGGCCGGGCGGCCGGGCCTGCGCAGCCCGGCGGCGAGGTGATCCTGCGGCTGGGCGCCAGCGACGCGGCGGAGATGAGCGCGCTGCTGCGGGCCTCCGACGCCGAACTGATCGCGCTGGCGGCGCGGCCGGGCGACGGCGCTTCGGCCGGCCGGACCAGCGCGGCGCCGTGCCGGCTGGCCGTCGTCACGCCCGACGAACGCCGGCTCGGCCTGGCCCGCAAGATCGTCGAGCGGGGCACGCCGTGGCGGGGACGCAGCGAC
>DASWUW010001193.1:0-1867 GCA_036406335.1 Trebonia sp. | reverse complement strand
AGGCGGACGAGGCCATCGACCGGTGCTCCCGCGGGCTGCGCCGCCCCGACCCCGGCGAGCGCTGGGCGCGCAGTTACCTGCAGGTTCTCACGGCCCTGGGACTGTTCCTGAAGGGCGACCTCGAGGCCAGCTCAACCGCCGCCCGCGAGTCCCTGCGGCTGAAAAACGAAGTCGGCGACATCACCGGGATCGCTTACTGCCTGGAAATGCTCGCCTTCCTGGCGGCGGCGGGGCGGCAGCACAAGCGCACGGCCTGGCTGCTCGGGGCGGCCGACGCGCTGTGGGAGCGGACCGGCAAGCGCTTCGGCGGCGAAACCGCCCTGGAGAGCCTGCACCAGCAGGCCGAGAGCACGGCCCGGGACGGACTCGGCCCCAGGCAGTACCAGAGCCTGTTCCGCGACGGTGCCGGCCGCGAGCTCAGCCTCACCGTCGAACTCGCGACCCGGGAGGCCGGCCAGGCGCCGGCCCCGGTGCCCGGGTCGCTCACCAAACGGGAGCGGGAGATCGCGGCCCTGGTCTGCGACAGCCTGACCAACGGCCAGATCGCCCAGCGGCTGGTTATCTCCCGCCGCACCGTCGACTCGCACGTCGCCAGTATCTACGCCAAGCTCGGGCTCTCCTCGCGCGCTCAGCTGGTCAACTGGCTGATCCAGCAGTTAGGCGGCCGCGGGCGCTCCCGCCGGCGAGGTCAGCCGGCCTCCGGGGCACCGGAGGCCAAGAACCTGAGCAGGTTGAACGGGCCCGCCGGGCGTCCGTGCCCGGCGGTTTCACCCGACGCTGACTCGGTCACCGCGATCTCGCCGTCCGGCCCGCAGACGACTTCCCAAGCCCGGTCCAGCCCGCCGACCATCGGGTGGTCGGCGTCCACGCCGCTGTCGAGCACGCAGACCCGCACCCCGCGCCGTCGGCCCCCCCAGGCCCACTGCGGGGTCACCGGCTCGAGTGAGGCGACCCCGAACCCGTCGTCGGGCACGTGGTCGACCGGCACCCCCAGGCGGGTACGCCGGAAGTGCCCGCGCTGGGGCCGCCGCCACGGCGGCACCCCGGTCACGCGCCGGCTCCGGGGCCCGGGTCCAGCCAGGCGCGAACCTGCTCGGCCGGCAGGGTGGCGCCCTTCGCCTCGTAGCGGTCCACCGCCGCCGCCGCGCTGGCCGCCGCCGCGCTGGCCAGCCCGGCCGCCCGCTGCACCCGGGCCCGGCTGAACAGGGTCTCGCCGCGCAGGCAGAGGTCATCGGTGCCCTCGGCCAGCGCCGCGCGGCGCTCCGGGGTCAGCTAGCTGAGCAGCGCGTCCGCGATCAGCGAGTGCTGGAATGAGTACCAGTCGGGCGTTTCCTCGTCGGGCGCCACGAACTGGCCGGTGACCTCGTCGTGCAGCTGGCTCAGCAGCTCACGGTGCCCCATCTCGGAGGCGGCCTGCAGCAGGGGGACGGGAAAGCGCTGGCCACCTCGTCACGCGCCACCCGGGCGGCTCGGAACGAGCAGGCCGCTGGCGAGCGCCTCTTCGAGCAGTTCCTCCGCGACCAGTGGGATGCCGGGGCTGCCGCCCATACGTACCCGGCCAGCTGACCGGGTACGTATAGGCGGGCACAGAGGCCAGGTACGAGCCGAGCAGGGCGGATATGTCCGGCTCGGCCAGCCGCGGCAGGGTCAGCGGGGGTTACGGCCTTCACGACGTCCAGCGCGGCCGAGCGGCCGGCCCGCACCGAGCCGAGCAGCACCGTGGGCTGGCCGTGAGGTTATCGCTCAGGTACTCGGTCACGGCCAGCGTCTCGGCGTCGGAATCCTGCAGGTCGTCAAGGACCAGCAGGCAGCCGCCCTCCGCTCCGGCGAGGGCGGTCAGCCGCAGGACGCTTTCGGCCAGCACCAC
>DASWUW010001192.1:0-3571 GCA_036406335.1 Trebonia sp. | reverse complement strand
AGCAGGCACTCCTCATGGCGCTGTTCGCCCAGGCGAACAGCGAGCTGATGCACCCGGTCGCGATCTACCGCTTCGCCGAGGCCGTGACCCGCTCGCTGACGATCGACAGCCAGCTCGGCGGGATCACCGCCCTCTACCACCTGGACCGAACGCTGCACGGCATCCCGTCCGGGGAGATCACCCAGTTCACGCTGCCGTACCACCCGCGGTCCGAGGTCGTCCCGTCCGACACCGTGAACGTGCTGTGGACGCAACCCCAGGACAGCAAGATCTTTAACGCGATCCGCGCCGACCAGCCCGTGAGCAGCTAGCTCCGCAACTGAGGACAACATACGCCTCGTAACCCCCTCGCTACCGCATGACCATCTGGCCGGTTTGCCGTTATTAATTGGCATAAATGTGGTATGACCCGCCCTCATCGGGGGAGGTTCCGGCTGGCGATCAAGCTTGGAACGGCGGGAGATAACGTATGGGCAGCGTGCTTCCGCCGGGTGTGCCGGACACCGAACCCGGGGAACCCGAGCCTGCTGAGGCCGCGCCAGAACCCGCCAAGCCGAATACCGCCGGGCCTAAGAGCACCGGCCCGAAGGTCGCCCGGCCCCAGTGGCACCGCCGCCACCGCAAGCTCCTCGTCTGGGGCTCGGTGAGCCTGGTGCTGCTGCTCATCGCGGTGGCCGGCACCGGCTACCTGACGCTGCGGCACTTCAACACCAACCTGGAGCAGGACGACATCACCGGCCTGCTCGGCAGCCAGCCGGTGGATACGCACCCGCAGGCCGAGAACATCATGATCCTCGGGTCCGACTCGCGCCAGGGACTGGGCCGGTCCTACGGGACCGGCCTGGTCACCGACCAGTCGGACACCCTGATGATCATCCATATCCCGGCCAGCCGGAAGTGGGCCGAGGTGATGTCGATCCCGCGCGACTCGGAAGTGAACATCCCGGCCTGCGAGATGGGCGACGGCCAGCTGTCCGCCCCCACCCAGGGCAAGATCAACGAGGCGTTCGCCCTCGGCAACCTGGACGGTAACCGCACCAGTCTCGGCGTCGCCTGCACGGTGAAGACCCTCGAGCAGGACACCGGGATTTATATCAACCACTTCGTCGTGGTCAACTTCACCGGCTTTAAGAGCATGGTGGCCGCGCTCGGCGGTGTCTACGAGTGCAACCCGACCGCGATCAACGACCCCAACTCCAAGCTGCACCTGTCCGCCGGAACGCACCTGCTGACCCCGGTCCAGGCGCTCGGTTACGTCCGCGCCCGGTACACCCTGGGCGACGGCAGTGACCTGGAGCGGATCGGCCGCCAGCAGGCGTTCATGTCGTCTCTGGTCAGCCGGGTGCAGGGCAAGCTCCTGAACCCGCTGGCGATCTACCGCTTCCTGGACGCGACGACGAAGTCGCTCACCATCGACCGCCAGCTCGGCGGGATCACCGGCCTGTACGACCTGGGCCAGTCACTGCGCGGTATCCCGTCCAGCAAGATCGCGTTCTTCACCATCCCCAACGAGCTGGACCCGGCCAATACCGCCAACGTGCTGTGGAAGCAGCCGGAGGACACCAAGATCTTCGCCTCCTTCCGCAATGACGTGCCCGCAAGCAGCACGCTGTTCGGCGCGCCCGCGAGCAAGTCCGTCCCGCTTTCGGCGGACACCCCGCGCCTGGTCAGCCCGTCAGCCTCGGCCAAGCCGGCGGCGAAGTCGCCAGCAAAGTCTCCGGCGAAGTCGGCTAAGGGCGCGCGCCCGGCGGCCAGCCGTGCGGGCAGCAACCTCACCATCGCGGCGCGGACTGCCAACCAGTCCATCTGCGCGGGCTGACCGGCACCGCTGATCATCGCCCGGGCCGCCTCGGTGAACCCGGCTCAGTTTCCGCTGCGCCCAGTGGGGCACGCTAACTTGGTACCGTCTGCGCCGGGCGACCGTCGCGGGCAGCCCCCCGAGGTCCCGTGATCCCAGAGGCAGAGGACGCCTGAGTGCAGTATCAGCTGTCGCGTATTGCCGTAGGTCCCGTACTGCACGTGTGGGGGCACCCCCGGGTCGCCGGGCTGGAGCACGTCCCCGCCACCGGCCCGGCCATCCTCGCGTCCAACCACCTGTCGGTGGTCGACTCGGTATACCTGCCGCTGATGATCCCCCGCCCGGTGGTGTTCCCGGCCAAGGCCGAGTACTTCTCGGCCCGGGGGCCGCTCGGACGGCTGTGGGCCGCCTACCTGCGGTCCACCAACCAGCTGCAGATGGACCGGGGTGACTCGCGCTCCGCGCAGGCCACTCTGGAGGCGGCGGCGGGCATCCTCCGGGCGGGCAACCTGTTCGGCTTCTACCCCGAGGGCACCCGGTCGCCCGACGGCCGGCTTTACCGGGGCCGGGCCGGGCTCGGCTGGCTGACGCTGAACACCGGTGCCCCGGTCATCCCGGTAGCCATGCTGGGCACCAGGAAGATGCTGCCGCCGGGGGCGCCGGTGCCCCGTCCGGCCCGGATCGAGATCAGGATCGGCAAGCCGCTGGATTTCGCCCACCTGGCCGGCGACCCGCCGGCCCGGGCCCGCCGCACGATCGCCGACCAGGTGATGCGCGCCATCGCCGACCTCTCCGGCCAGGAATACGTCCACGAGTACGCGTCCGACGTCAAGGCCCGGCTGGCCGGCTAAGGCCCCGGCTGCGCTCAAGTCCGGTTAGCAAAGCGGGCGGCCTGGTTGCTTGCGGGCCGGGCTTTCGTCATCGGGGGCCGAAAATGGCGAATACCGCCGATTTTGGCCCACATTCCTGGCTAGGCCTCGTCCTCGTCCTCGGCGTCGCCGTTTCTTTCGGCCTCGTCGGCGGCCGCGATGCTGAGCGGAGCGGTAACGGCGGCCGGGTTCCACACGTACATGGGCCCGGTGCTGGTGACCGGCCACGGCCGCTCGGCGGCCGGGTCTGGGTGGTCGGCGGCCGGGGCGGCATAGTCAGCGGCCGGGGCTGGCGCGGCGGACAGGAACGTATCGGGCGACACCTGGCGCCCCGGCGGAGAGGCGGGCGGCCACGGCGCCTGCCGGCCCTGCGTCCAGGTCCCTTCCTCGCTCTGCGACCAGGTCGGCCCCTCGTCCTGCGACCAGGGCGAGGATTGGCTCGGCGACGAGGGCGAGCCGCCGTCCAGTGCCCAGGGGGGCTCGCCGTCCTGGGCCCAGGGTGAGCCGCCCTGGGCCCAGGGCGGCTCCTCGTCAGGCGCAGCCGCCCCAGGTACTGGTGCCCACGTGGAGGTGGTTACCGGGGGTGCCGCAGATGACCTGGATATCACCGGAGCCCACGGCGGAACCGGCAGCGTGGCTTCCGCTGACTCCGTTCCTGCTGGTGCCGAAGGGGGGGTGATTGCCTTACGCACCGCTGGTGTCCAGGCTGAGGCCGTGGGAGCCGCTGACCCCGGGCGTCTCCCCGGCGGCGCGGCTGGCCCGGTCATCGCGGCTGGCCGGGTCATCGCGGCTGCCCCGGGGGTCAGGGCTCGTTCCCGGGCGTGGCGGCCCGGGCTGACCCCGTGACCCGTCCGCGCTGCCGCGAGGACGCGAGCGGCGGCGCGCCGGCGGCGGCGGCGGAGCC